>NZ_LR214102.1 GCF_900659865.1 Hyella patelloides LEGE 07179 | reverse complement strand
TTTATTTCGCCAATTAAATCGGGAATTGAAGCGGACAATTGTGATTTTAAAAAGTCTTTATTTTGATGTTGAACAGCCAAACTAATTCACGAAGTCAGAAATCTGAAGTCGTGATGTCAGTCGTTTTACCTCTGAGGCGAAGGAGCGAGGATTCAATACTTGAATATATTTTGTTTCTCTTCGCCTAAAAATGGCGAGCGGGCGACATGAACGCCTGGGAAACCACAGGCGACGCGCCCTTGCCTTTAGACCAACTTCGGGCTTTATCTAACTCCTGACTGCTGACTGCTGACTGCTGACTCCTGACTCCTGACTTCAGCCCGAAGGGCGTGGTAAATTTAATTGTGCTTTGGTTTGTGTGGATAAATTGGGAAATAAAACGGATTGTTGATAACAGTTAGCTGCTTGTAAATAATAAATAGTGGCATTGTTTAAATTATTGGCAGCTAAACATGAGGGTGTAGATAAATTTATTTCCTGAATATTTGGTGATTCATCTAATGTATTGCCCAAAACACGAAGAGTATTACCTAAACTCAGTAAGATAGTATTTTTTGGTTCATTTAGGTTTAATTCTTCGGCTATTGTGAATGCTTGTTGTAGAACTAATAAAGATTTTTCTAAGTTTCCTGTGGCTCGTAGAGTATTTCCCAAACTAAGTAAAGCTGCCATTTTTGGTGGCGAATCTGGCTCATTAATTAATTTAGTTTTAATTGACTGTAAATTTTGGCTGGCGCGACGATAATAACCCAAATCTTGTAAAGCTTGAGCTTGATTAATGTTATTTTTAATTATTGCTCGATTATTCTCTAATTCCTGATAGATATTCTCTGCTTGTTGCCAAGTTTTTAAAGCAATTTGTGATTTTCCTTGCGATCGCTCTATACTGCCTTTAATATCTAAACTATTAGCTAAAATACGTTGCTGTGTTGTATTTTTAGATTGAGTTTGTAGTAATTTGATGCTAGATGCGATCGCTTTTTGGGCTGCGGTTAAATTCAAGAATAGATCCTAATTCTAATCCGTCTATTACAGCGTCTACATCTTCGTACAATTTTTTTGCCTCTTCAATATCGCCTTGGCTCTCTTTAATTTTGGCAAGATTTTGTTTGGCAGCAAGTAATACTTTAATGTCTCTATTTGCTAATACACGAGCGGTCGCCTTTTGATATGAAGATGCTGCTTTATCTAAATCGCCTTGTTCTTGAAACTCTATTCCCGTATCTAAAGATTTAAGTGCTGTATTTGAGGTATCTTCAGTCGAAGCAACTTGAGGAGAAATGATTACAGTTGTAATGACTAAAAACAATAGTAAAATAATTGAAAAAGCAACTTGAATTGAAGATTTTCTTTTCATCTTTTCTACCTACAATTTTTATTTGATTAGTGATTAATAAGCGTTGGTAGAAATGATTGTATTCTCGACCAATTTTGTAATATTTATTTAAGTAAGTACTTGCTCAATAAAACATTATCACTAAATACAAAAAATAATCAAGTAAAAAAATATGTAGCTACGAAAGATACAGTTAATTTAATTACTCGTTGTCAATAAATTAGTTCTAGTCTAATTACTTGGATCGATTCTAATTCCCTAATCAGCCTAAACTACTTTGATTATAATTGTTTCGAGCTAATTAGTGTTTACTGAATTGTTCCGAACATTTCAGAAAATACCTGAATTTTACCTCTTGTACTATTTAAAGTAAGAACGCACAATAGTAACGAACAAACTTTGAATATTGATTTTTGCTACTTCAATCAAATGCGATCGCGATAATTGATTTCAGAGACATTTTTATTTGTATAAAACCAGTCAAACGATCTAGTGTTAAGACTTTAGTTATAGATATATATACTCAGACGTAGCACGAAAGTCGAAGAACAATTATTACTTTCGTTGAGGTTTGATTCGAGACTTTTTTCAGATGTTTTAGCTTTGAGAAAATTTTAAGATAAAACCAGTTTCAAAAAGGGGAAAATAAGATTATGCAACTACACTTTTTAGGTCAAGCTTATTCTGCCAATCGTAGTCTAATTAAAACTGTTGTTTCAGAACATATAGCTTGTTTTCGAGGACAAAGTTACGCTATTCGTGTTCCTACTCAAATTGTTAAATCTCAATTGAGCGTAAGGATTAGAAAATATCGTGGTGTTTCTTACATTGTGGAAACAAAAGCTTTTAGTTCGGAGTAATTATTGTAAGTTGCTAGGAACTTTTCTGAATAGATTACAAGTAGAAAAATAATTGAGATGTTAAAATACACAACAATGAACAAATGCTGTATGATTCCTGTGGTTAAATCTCCCAAGGATTACCAAGCTTATCGTATTAGTTCTCAAGATACTAACCGTCTGGCAATTATTTTTGATTCAAGTAATGCTAACAATTCATTAACTGTTTGTGTGGAAATTTTTGATGTGGGTGGTGCAACTCCTCCTCACCGTCATGATTTTGCAGTAGAAATGTTTTTTATTCTTAAAGGTGAAGGGATTACAGTCTGTGATGGAAAAGAAATTCCTTTGCATAGTGGTGATAGTTTATTAATTCCAAAAACAGGTACTCATTATCTAAAAAATACAGGTTTAGAACGTTTATACGCCCTCTGTATTATGGTTCCTAATAAAGATTTTTCTGAGTTAATTCGTAACGGGATTCCTGCATCTTTAGACGAACAAGATTTACAAGTATTGGCTGGTATTAGGTAGTTACACTTTTCTTGATTACATATCAAATAGTTAAGACTGGGTGTAGGTTTTGGGGTATCAAGAGAATAAGATTTTTACACTTTTAATCGATTAAAATTAATTTTTTATCTCTCTTACTACTTTCAAGTAATGGTATTACATACTTTTAGTAAAACTAGAATTTTTCGTAAATAAGTTTTAAGTTTGCAAAAACACCTGAATTTACCTGAATTTTTCCCCTTGAAATTCTTCTAAGCCGATCGCATAATACCGGCAAATAAAATTCAAGATATAGCAACACAATATTAAGAGAATCAAACTATGAAATTACGTTTTTTAGGACAAACTTACTCTACTTATAATCAGCCAGTGGAAACCATTCCCTCAGATATTACTGCTCGTTTTAGGGGACAAAGTTATGCTCTTCGTCGTCCGATTCACAATTTCAAATCTCAATTAAGTCTGAGAATATATCGTGGTGTAGTTTATTCCAAAAATTAAGGATTGATACGAGATGATGCATAAGTCACATTTTCCTGCAACTATTTTTAGATAGATAAATAAAAAATCGAGATCGGTAATTAAAACCATGATGGATGATAAATCTAATTTCTTTTCGGAGCTTGAATTTACAGGGTATTATCGGCTAAATAGTGTTCCCGAAACTATGGCTCTCATTGAAGCAGAATGTTTTCATACACTAGCAGATACCAATAATAGTCATGCTGATGCAAAAGGAATTATTTTCGCTTTAGGATTTATCAGTACAATAATAGTATTAAGTGGTGTTCAATTACATCGTTCTTTAAAAGTCACTCCAATTAATTCAAAAATTACCAAACCTCAAACATTATCAACTTTCGATACCAAAAAAATCTCTACGCTCAGATCTGAAAGAAAATTAAAGAGAGTGCAAAGTTTGCAAACATTAGATTGGTCAACGGACAAGATCGAGATTTTAACCATCAAAAATGCGGTCGCTCTAGGCAGATTTTAGCCAAACGACTAGTCTATTATGATAAGTTCGACCAGAGGGATAAAAAATGTTCCCCAAAAGTATCTATACCAACCAACCAACCAATAATTTAGGTCGGATTAGTGTGTTAATCCTATTGAGTTTCTTATTAATACCAATTAAGATCTCAAAGAGCCTAGCTGAGAGCGAGAACGCAGATATCAATACTACCGTTTTATTCCAACCTCCCCCCGAAGAATCACAACCAGAGGAGACAGAGGGTGCAGCTTCTCGTCAAAATAGAGTATGTTCTCAGGATATTATTGCTCAACAACAAAAGCGATCGCGCCTTAACCTAACTGCTATTGTACCTCATGGTAACTATGGCTTAACAGTAGTCGAACGTCCTACTTTTTGGGTTTATATTCCCCAAACTTCAGCCCAACAAATAATTTTAACTCTTAAAGAAAAAGATAGTAGTCCTCATTGGCAACAGTCAATTCCTCTAACAACAAAAGCTGGAATTATGGGGATTAAATTGTCAGATAATGCACCTTCTTTAGAAATTGGTAAAGAGTATCAATGGGCGGTAATTTTGGTTTGTGGGAATAAACCTCATCCTAACGATCCTGTAGTTACTGCTAAAATTAAAAGAATTGATGAATCACAAATTAGGAATGGTGACTCACAAACTAATTCTACTATAGGTTTAGAACAAGCTGCTACTTATGCCAAACAAGGAATTTGGTATGATACCTTAGATATTTTAGTAGCAGAAAAATCGTCTTTAAATAATTGGAATAATATTTGGGTTAATTATTTACAATCTGGTGGTTTAAATGAATTTGTTAATGAATCAATAATTGGCAAATAACTTAAAATTTTAACTTTAAAAATTAAAAAAAATAACAATTAAGTCATAGTATTAATATTTTTAGATAAATTATCTCGATCGCTTATCGAGATTTTTCTGGTGTATTGATTACTCGATCTCCTCTAATTGGAGTTTATAAATTATTAAATTAACTTAGTAGCCTTCTGCCTTCTGCTCTTAAATTGATAATTTTTTAATTTCTTTTTCAATGAAAGAGGAATTATCTTTATTTTCAGATCGCTTGAAGTATTCTAATGCTATTCTACTTATAAGAGGCTCGGTTTGTGATTTTACTATTAGTAATTTTAAGGTATGTTGAAACAAAAAGCGATCGCGTTGCTTATTAGTAATTAAAACTGCTGTAATTACTGTTGCTATTAACGTTAGTAATGATGGTACTAGAGGTAGCCACCAACCTACAATAAATACTCGATAACAAAATATAATTAAGATAATACTAATAATGAAAATATAAATCAAAATTTTCACTATAGATCGTAAATGCCAAGCTATAATCACACCAATAATTCCCCACAATAGTATCCAGAGAGATTCTATAAATTTGTTATAAGTACGAAGTAAAGGGCGATTATCGATTGCAGAACTAATAATTTGACTGGTAATATTAGCTTGAATAAAAACCCCTGGCATTTTGGCAGGAGAACGAAACAAACCTTTACGACGAGCCACGAAGCTCCGAACAGTACTATTATTTATTTCATACCTCGAATCAGCAACGCCTATTATTTAATTTAAAAATAATTAGGTAAACTATTACAAGAGGATAAATTCAGGTATTGTTTCAGGTATCTTATAAAATAGCCTCACAATAACTTTGACAAAAATAAATATTTGCGACTTCTTACTTATTCTTAATTACAATATATTTGACTTAAGGCAAAAATCAATTATAGCGATCGCCTTTGAACATTCTCAAACTTAGAGCTGAGAACTTAAAACATATTTCGTTTAGTTGTTAAGCAGTAAAGATTTGCTTTTAAGCTTAGAGCTTGGAAGCTCCGAACCGCAACATCCAGGTGTCAACACCGCCCAAAATTCATCTACCTGAAAGAATATCTGAACTTTTCCCCTGTTATTAAAAAACTACGAGGAGCAGAATAATAGCATCTACTACGGTATTAGTTGGGGTAGAAAAATGTCAACATTTACAGCTTATGCAGCTTTACAACCCAAAGCCAAATTACAACAATGGCAATACGAAACCGCTCCTTTAAAAAACGATGAAATAGAAGTTTGGGTGACTCATAATGGTCTTTGCCACACTGATATTCACATGAGAGATAATGACTGGGGAGTTAGTAAGTTTCCCTTGGTAGCTGTTCATGAGGTGGTGGGGGTGGTTACAGAAGTAGGAAAAGATGTAGCAAATCTGCAAACAAGGCGTAAAGCTAAGGAAGCTGTCACAAGCGTGCCAAATTGTCTTTAAACTACTGCTATAATTAGCTTTCAGAGATTAATACTATTTAAGCGATCGCCAATTTTCTTCAGTCAAAAAGTTCAAATTTTAATTATATTTACGTACTTAACAAACAGATACCAAGCTTTACTCTTTATACCTAAACTTTAACTCTGCTGCACCCGATCGCGATCGCTTTTAGTGCGGGATTTTATAATGCTTTGGGTACAGGAAAATTAATTGCTCGATAATTTTGGCTGTAATCGCATTCATGTAGAATTTGCCGAAAGTTTTTCTTGACAACGCAAGTTAGTAAGCTGATGTACATTTAAACTGCATCTTATTAGACTAAAATACAAACCATCTCTCCATCTTCCCGTCAATCTCAACAAGCAACTCACGCATTCCTCTGTCCCCATTCGTCTCGTCAAATAAAATGCTTAACAGCTAAGCTGTCAAAGAAAATAGCGTAGCGAAGCCATCCCATCAGTCTTACCGCGAAGTTCCCAAATATTTAACCGACATTCCGCAGAAAAATTTAAGAGAGTAGATAATATTGGCGACAAAAAGAACTAAAGAACTGAAGAATATAACTTCGCTCACTAGTAAGATTACTAATTTGTTTAACTCCACCAAAAGAAA
>NZ_LR214101.1 GCF_900659865.1 Hyella patelloides LEGE 07179 | reverse complement strand
GCTCCTGCCGTAGCTCCTGCACCATTGGTATAGATAAGAACTAGATCATTTTCTTTAAGTTTGCCCGATCGCACGGCATGATATAGATTAGCTATGGGAAAAATGGGTCCAATGTTGGCGTATCGAGGATAAAGATTAATTGTCCGTTCTGGATCGATATTTAAAGCTCGGACACAAACGCTAGCATACCAAGGGGTAGGGGTATTAAAGGCAAAAAAGTCAATATCATTTAGAGACAATCCTGCTCTCGCGACTGCTTCCTGGCAACAGTTGCGCACAAAATCAACTGTGGTTTCCGCCAGCATACTGGTGTTTTCCCCCATTTGAGTTTGTATTCGAGGTTGCCCTCTGGCATCTACAACTAATTGATGAGTGTATGCCCCATGAGTTATGGCGGTGCTAATTATTTTGCTCCCAAGTATTCCTTGACCAGCAGCGAGAGAACTGACTATAAAAGCGCCCGCCCCATCACCCATCGACCAGGAAAGGGTGTCGGCATCGTCTACAGTGTGGGAAGCACTTTGAGATACTACCACTAACACCTGGCGATATTCTCCTGCTTGAATCAAGGCGCGAGCATTTTGTAATGCTACTAAGGCACTAGAACAAGTTGATTCTAAACTCCAGGTAGGACAGCTTAGGTTAAGCTGATTGGCTAAAGGTGCGTTACTCAACCTGAAGTTTTGAGGAAAGAGAGAGGTTGCGATCGTTAGATCGATTTCTCGTGGTTCAAGCTTTGCCACTTTTATTGCCTCAGTTGCTGCCCGATACTCTAGCGTTAGCGATGACTCATCCTGAGTGAGAACTCGTCGCTCGACATTACCTCGAAATGGATCATCTAAATAGGGAGCTACTTCTTGCGACCAAATTTTAAGTACCTCAGCTTGATAGGGAGAAAATTTTCTTTGCTCCCGTTTGCGCTGAGAGCGGGTTTGAGTCGCTAATTCGGGAAACTTGTCGCGCCAATAATCATTAGAGCGAATTAGCTTAGGAAAGCTCAGAGCAAGTGAACTTATACCGATTGAGTGATTAGTCATACAAATGACTCCATAAACCTCAGCAATCCTCATCTAAAAACATTGATCGCTCGATCATTAACCAAGTTTCAGATGATAGTTTTTACTGAGTTTAATACTTAACCAAATTGCTAATTGAAATTAACTACTAATTAGCAACTGTTTTTACCTTACTAAAAAAAACAGTTTTACACAAGTAAATTGTTGATAGTTATTCTTATTAAGCGATCGTCTAATTTGCTATCAAAAATTACATCAATAAAACATCGTTGTTAACGTAATGCTCTCCTGATATGTGATATAGAATACATTTAGGCATCTTTAAAATTGTTTTTTCTCGGTTTTCTTGCAAATATTTTTAATTAGTCATATGGTGATTAAAAGTCAAAATGACTGTAAACAAACTCTAGCTAAATAAAAAAATTATCAATTATTTCAACGACAACTCTTACAATTAGCGTTGACATTACTAGTAAATAGTTTGGCCTATCTAGTCTGGCACGAAGTAAAATATGCTGTGTCATGCCTGGCAGAGGACATGGATACAAATCAAAATCGCAAGTTCGACATTACTTTGAACAAATAAGTTTTTAAGGATTTTTTCTGCATGAATACTTCCAAAGCAATGAATAAGCTCAAGGCAATACTGATTGACTTGGGTATTCCTAGAGAGTCGCTCCATGATGACACCTTACTGCATCGAGATTTACAACTCGATTCAACAGAGATAGTGGAAATTGTCTTAGGACTAAAGCAAAATTTAGGAATTAAGGTAAAGCTTGGAGGTAGAAAAGATCTGACGCTCGCTCAAGTATGCGATCGCATCGAAGCGGAAATGCTTACCCAATCTCAATCTAGCCATGTCTCTTGACACCAAATTGGCATCTGACGAGATCAAAGGACTCGGTATCGATCTGGCATATATTCCCTGGATGACTAAATTAGTCGAGGGTTACGACCGCGAAACCTTAAAACTATTGTTCACTGCCAAAGAAATCGACTGTTGCCAATCCTCTAGTTATCCCCACCGGGATTTTACAGTCTGCTTTGCGACTAAAGAGGCTGTGGCAAAAGCTTTCGGAACTGGAATAACAGAAGATATTGAGTGGAATCAAATTGAAGCTCACCTCACTCAAGACAAATTAACTATTTGTTTACATGGTCGAGCCAATGTTTTGGCAAAACGAGCCACGATTTACCTGTGGAAAGCAAGATGGTGGCATTGGGACGAACACGTATTGGTTCACGCTCTGGCTATATAAATCGTTTTATTAAACATGTATCAAGGAAAATTATGATGGGACATATTTCTGAGCAGTTGCCCAAAACCTTTAATGTGGCAGCTTACTTATTGAACGGTAATTTAGAACGGGGTAACAGCCAAAAAGTCGCTTTTTTCTCGCGGCAAGATAATTATACCTACGAACAACTCAGCCAGCGCGTCCAGCAAGCAGCGCGTTTACTTACTTCTCTTGGTTTAGAACGAGAAAATCGTCTTGCCATTTTGTTGCCCGATTCTCCTGAGTCGGTCTTTGCCTTTTGGGGGGCAATTTGGCTGGGGGCATTACCAGTTCCTATAAATACCGCCAGTAGTATTGAGCAAGCACAACACATCCTCCGAGATTCGCGAGCCAAAATTTTGTTGAGCGAACGCTCCTGGCAAACCAAACTCGCACCCATCGAGTCTCCCTTTTTGCAGCAGGTTCTGCTGACAGACGGCGATGATTCCTTTTTATCTTTACTCAGCCAGCAGCCAGAAGAACCTTTTCCCTGTGCTGAAACCGCTCGCGATGAACCTGCGTTTTGGCTCTACACTTCTGGCAGTACGGGGATGCCCAAAGGAGTTATTCACCTCCATCAAAGCATGGTGATATGTGCCGAAAACTATGCTAAGGCTACTCTGGGCTTAAAACCAGATGACATCACTTATTCCGTTGCCAAGATACCTTTTGCTTATGGCTTAGGAAATACCCTTTTTATGCCCCTAGCAGTTGGTGCATCTACTGTTTTGTCGGATGCTAGCAACGTCTTCGATATCATTGCCGATATTCACCACTATCAACCAACGGTTTTGTTTGGCATTCCCAGTCTTTATGCCAATCTTCTGGCAGTAAGTGATATCGAGTCATTAGATGTTGACTCATTACGTCTATGTATCTCTGCTGCCGAACAGCTTCCTGAAAGTATTTGGCACCAGTGGCGAGAGACTTACAATCGAGAAATTTATGAAGGGATTGGTACGACGGAATTTTTACATATCTTTCTTGCTAACCGACTAGGGGAATGCAAACCTGGTACTTCTGGTCGACCCGTTATAGGTTACGATGTCCAAGTTGTAGACCAGAATGGACAACCCTGCCCTCCTGGAGAGATTGGGGATCTGGTAGTGAGTGGCGAAAGCTTGATGTTAGGGTACTGGAATCGACTCACTGAAACCCGAGAAGTACTCTGGGGTAATACCATGCACACTGGCGATAAGTATGTACAAGATGGTTCAGGCTATTTCAAGTTTGTAGGTCGTAAAGATGATTTGTTTAAGGTAAACGGTCAATGGATTTCTCCGTTAGAAATTGAAGATATTTTGCACCAGCACCCCCAAATTTTAGAAGTGGCAGTGGTTCCCGAATCTGATGAGGGCGAAAAGTTGACTCAGGTAGTGGCTTATGTCAGCCTCAAATCAGGGAAAGAGCCAACTTCTGAGTTAGGAACAGAAATTTATCAATTTGCCAAACAGCGACTCACTCATTTCAAAGCTCCAAAAACGTTACGCTTCGTAGAACAATTACCTCGTACTGCTACAGGAAAAATTCACCGTAAATCGGTAGCAGACAGCCAAAAGATGGCGCTAAATAACTAGATAAAAGTTGACGCAAGTTATTGTGCTTTAAATCTATCGTTCTTACGAACTGAGGTTACGCACTCGTTAATCTGTGAGCAGTAGATAGTGAGTATTTAACTAACAACTAAACAACACTAGTTTTTAGTACGTACTGCGCAAGGTCGTTTACAAATAAAAAGTCTAACAAAAGAGATTAAATTACAGGGAGAGATTGATGGTTACAAACTTAGAATCAGTAAAATCATATCGAGAAGAATTATTACCCAGCAAACTTAAACCAATCGAGATTTTATACAATCTTTTGGAGGGGGGCATTTTTTCTAATTATGTTATGTACGAAAAGGATGGAGAAGTTCGCATTGCTGGTAACGAGCTAGCTAAGGTGTCTGTTAGCAAAACAGAAGTTTGTCTGGAAGGGATGGGCAAATTTAACTCGCAACCAGCAACGGATCCATTTAAACAAGTAGAAGAACTATTAGCGTTACTGCCCCTAGAGAATTGGACGGCATACGGCTATGTGGCATTCGATATGGCTAGCTTCTACTCATCTTATTCTAAAGCGATCGCCCAGCCACTGCTGCATTTTTTAATTCCCGAAACGGAATTGTTGATTACAGATGAAGGAGTTCGCATCAAAAGTGTTAAGCCATTAACGCAAATCCGCGACTTATTATCAACAGATAGTAAGCTTCCCAAATACTCACCTATGTCTCTAACTGAAGATGCAACCGACTGCGAAAATTATTCCCAGCGCGTTGACCAGTTAAAGGACGCAATTAAACAAAATAAATTACATAAAGCGATTATTTCTCGCTCCAGAAAATTTACTGGTAATTTAGACATATTGGGGACTTACGTCGTTGGAGCTGAAGCCAATAATTCTGCTCGTTCTTATTGTCTCGATTTTGGAGATGTCAAGGCAGTGGGCTTTAGTCCCGAAATTTTGATGCGGGTAGATGAAGGTGGATTCGTAATAACTAATCCCCTAGCTGCAACTAGACCACGGGGTGAATCTAAAGCTGAAGACCGACGCTTACATGACGAACTATTTACCGATGCTAAAGAAGTAAAGGAACATGCCCTTTCGATCTGGTTGGCGCAAGACGAACTTAACTCGGTATGTTTGCCAGAAACTGTTCAGATCTTTGATTTCATGGAGGTTAAGAAATATCGCTGTGTACAACATCTTTCTTCAAGAGCAGGTGGTCAGCTAATGCCTGGAAAGACTCTATGGGATGCCTTAAAGGTTTTGTTCCCAGGTATTACAGTCTCTGGCATTGACAAACAAAAAGCTTTAGCTTGGATTGATCGCTTGGAGGATGAACCAAGAGGCATTTATGCAGGTGGTATTGGTTGGGTTGATAGTAACGGCACGGCGGATATAGCGATCGCCATTCGTTCTGTTTACCAGTATAACAAGGAAATCTATCTCAATGCTGGTGCGGGCATCGTTGCCGAATCAGTCTTGCTTAAAGAATATATCGAGTCGGTTAACAAGATGAATACAATGTTGACCAAATTGGTATTGCAGACTTAAAGAAAAAGTTATCTCATGAATGTTATCGGTCATGGAATCTCTCTCATAGATGTAAGGCAGATTAATGAGATAATGAGCGAGAAGAGCAGTGCCTTTTGAGACACTGCCTCACTACGGCAGAACGAGAACTTGAGAACTTGCTCGGTTGCGTATCAAGCGGGTTCGGTTCAGTTTATTGCTGGTCGTATCGCTGCCAAAAAAGCTGTTTTACAAGCTTTAGGTCAAGAGGATAAATCTATTTCATGGTTAGAGCTTGAGATCCAACGACTACCAACGGGTCAACCTTTTGTCGTTCTTTATGGCAACAACCTAAAAGTTGCTACCGAACTTTGTATTGACAAGTGGCTGCTAAGTATCAGTCATACATCAGATTATGCTACAGCTAGTGCGATCGCCCTATGTTGTGAAGAGCCAAATCTTAAATATTAAAAAATATTGTCAATAACTAGATAGATAACCGCCTCATCTTACAATACCTACTTGATTCACTATTAGGCATAATTATAAATAAAGCGACCGCTTTACTTGAGGAGTTTTAATGAAAACATTGTCAGAGATATTGTTGCGCCTATCATTAATTACAGGATTATCGGTAAGTTTATTTGGAATAGTTTTTATTTGTTCCGCTAGATCGGAGGAGCCAGAAAAGAAGGACAAAAGGGAAACAGTAAGAGCAGAAGGAGCAGAGTCAGAAATATCTTTCTTTAATCCCTCATTATCCAATTCCCATAATTCTTCTGATTCATCTGTATTCAATCCAAAACAAAACAATAGAGGGAATGCGGCAGACCTATTGGCTCAAGGGGTGACATGGGTTACGGGGGTAGAAGTAATCCAAACTGACGATGGGTTAGAGTTGGTTTTAAAAACGGTAGCGGGAAGTGAAAGATTAGTACCGTTGATTCTGCCAGAAGGTAACGATTTAGTTATCGATATCCTGGATGCGACTTTAGCATTTGCCATCAGAAACGGTATAACCGAACTCGATTCCGCACCAGGAATTACCAGTGTTAGGGTAAACCAAGCTGATGGAAACAGTATCAGAGTCAGGATTACGGGAGAAAGCCAAGCACCAAGCGCGGAGATCGTACCTGGTAGAGATGATTTAGTATTAAGCATTACTCCCGATGGGACTACCGCCGCAGATGAGCCAGATGATTCCATTAACGTGATTGCTACAGGACAGGGAGTAGAAGAAGATAGTTATTTTGTCCCTGATGCT
>NZ_LR214100.1 GCF_900659865.1 Hyella patelloides LEGE 07179 | reverse complement strand
TTTGATACCTGTCGGTCTATAAAAAAAGATATCCAATAACTTAAAAATATCATACATAAGTCAAATGCAAATACTAAAAATCTCAAAGATGGTTCAAAAATAATGATTCCTACTAAACAAAAACACATTGGAAATAAATAAAATAAAACAACAAATATAGCAACTTGTTTATTAGAAAATAATTCATATTTATAAATATTCCAGTAATCTTTCTTGGTAGCCAAACAAATTTCATAATCAGGTGGTAGAGAATAAGATTCAAACGCTTGTCGCTCTAAATTAGACATTTATAAAAACAATTAAACTTTTACTTAAAAAGATTTCTTCAATTATGCAATCAACAATGATTCTTTGTGAATTGTAATTTCACTGACTAAAAAAACTTTGCGCCTCTGCCCCCAAATGCGATGGGGATAAACGACTCTGCGGGAGATAAAACAAACCATCGTAACAAACAAACGCCCCTACCCTACAAAACACCACACCGCCCTAAAAATGCAAAAATAAATAAATACACAGAACTGCATTACACAAACTACTATGGCTGAATCCCTTCCATACCTAAGCGGTAGCGAAATCCGCGATAAATTCCTCAAATTCTACGAATCAAAACAACACAAAATTTTACCCAGTGCGTCTTTAATATCAGAAGACCCTACAGTAATATTAACCATAGCTGGGATGCTACCCTTCAAACCCATATTTCTCGGACAACAAAAAGCACCCCAACCCCGCGCTACCACATCCCAAAAATGTATCCGTACCAATGATATCGAAAATGTGGGGCGTACTGCGAGACACCATACCTTCTTTGAAATGTTGGGTAACTTCAGCTTTGGTGACTATTTTAAAGAGCAAGCTATAGAATGGGCGTGGGAACTATCCACCCAGGTATATCAATTACCACCAGAAAGAATAGTAGTTAGTGTTTTCCAAGATGATAATGAAGCTTTTGCTATCTGGCGCGATAAGATAGGTATTCCCGCACATCGTATTCAGCGTTTGGGAGAAGAGGATAACTATTGGACAATGGGTGCTACTGGTCCTTGTGGACCTTGTTCTGAATTATATTATGATTTTCATCCCGAATTGGGCGATGAGAACATTGATTTAGAAGACGATAGTAGGTTTATCGAGTTTTATAACTTGGTATTCATGCAATATAATCAAGATGCAGAAAGAAATCGTACCCCATTAGAGAACAAAAACATCGATACGGGTTTGGGTTTAGAGAGGATGGCGCAAATTCTCCAACAAGTACCCAATAATTATGAAACCGATTTAATCTTTCCTATTATTAAAACTGCTGCTGAAATTGCAGGGATTGATTACAGCAAAGCTGACGAGAAAACAAAAACCTCTTTAAAAGTAATTGGCGATCACGTTCGTTCAGTAGTGCATATGATCGCTGATGGTATCTCTGCATCTAATGTAGGTAGGGGTTATATATTGCGTCGTTTGATTCGTCGGGTGGTGCGTCACGGTAGATTAATCGGAATTGATGGTAACTTTATTAATAAGGTTGCAGAAACAGCTATCACTCTTTCTGAATCGGCTTATCCTGCTATTAGAGAAAGGGAAGAGTTTATCAAAAATCAATTACAAAGTGAAGAATCTCAATTCCTCAAGACATTGGAAAGGGGGGAAAAATTACTTGCAGAAATTATTAATCGGGTAGGGACGTTTCGCGCGATGCGTAGCGAGTCCTTTAGGGAAACGTCCCTACAGCGAATATCAGGGGTAGATGCTTTTAAACTTTATGACACCTATGGTTTTCCTTTGGAACTTACCCAGGAAATAGCTGAAGAACAGGGGTTAACTGTTGATGTAGAAGGCTTTGAAGTGGAGATGAAAAAACAACGCGGTCGCGGTAGAGACTCCCATGAAACCATCGATCTCACTGTTCAAGGTAGCATAGATAAGCTTGCAGAACATATCCATCCTACAGAATTTTCTGGCTATACAGAATTGCAAGCAACAGCAAAAATAGAAGCTGTCTTAGTAGAAGGAAAAACCGTAGAAACTGCTGAAGTTGGGACAGAAATTCAACTTATTCTAGATAGTACTCCATTTTATGCCGAATCTGGGGGACAAATTGGCGATAAAGGTTATCTATCTGGGGATAATCTTTTAATTCGCATTACAGACGTACAAAAAGAATCTGGTTTCTTTGTCCATTACGGAAAAATCGTGCCGCAAAGCGGATCTCTGCGAGATCGCGGTACTGTTAAAGTAGGTGATACTGTCAATGCAACTATAGATCGTGCTAGTCGTCGTCGGGTACAGGCTAATCATACCGCAACCCATTTATTACAAGCTGCCTTGAAAAAGATCGTAGATGACTCTGTCTCTCAAGCAGGTTCTTTGGTAGAATGCGATCGTTTACGCTTTGATTTTAACTCTCCCCGTGCTTTAACACCAGATGAAGTAAAGCAAGTAGAAAAGTTAGTTAATACTTGGATATCCGAAGCACACGAAGCTGATGTCAACATTATGCCTATAGAAGAGGCTAAAGCGAAAGGTGCAACTGCTATGTTTGGCGAAAAATACGGTGACGAAGTCAGAGTTATTGATTTTTCTGGTGTATCAATGGAACTTTGCGGTGGTACTCATGTGCATAATACCGCAGAAATTGGTGCGTTTAAAATTATCTCGGAAACTGGCATTTCTTCAGGAGTAAGACGCATTGAAGCGGTTGCTGGTGCTGCTATTTTAGATTACTTGGAAGTACGGGATAAAGTAGTCAAAGAACTAAGCGATAAATTTAAAGTTAAACCTGAAGAAGTCAGCGAAAGAGTTAATAACTTACAAGCAGAACTAAAAGCCACTCAAAAAGAATTAGAAGTCATTAAACAAGAACTTGCTGTTGCTAAATCTGACGGCTTATTATCTCAAGCAGAAACAGTAGGAGACTTTAAACTCTTAGTAGCTAATATGGGCGAAATGGATGCTAAATCTTTACAGTCTGCTGGCGAAAGATTACAACAAAAATTAGGCGAATCTGCTGTAGTTTTAGCTTCTATTCCTAGGGGCGGAAAAGTAATTTTAGTAGCTGCTTTTAGTCAGAAAGTAATCAAGGAGAAGAAACTTCAAGCAGGTAAATTCATTGGCGGTATTGCTAAAATATGCGGTGGTGGAGGCGGTGGAAGACCAAATCTAGCCCAAGCTGGTGGACGCGATGCGAGTAAGTTAGAGGAAGCTTTAGAAACTGCTAAGAAGCAGTTAATTGAAGGGTTGAGTTAAATTAGATGAGGTGGGTTAATTCCCACCTTTTACTATTTATGACTATTTAAATAAATTATAAACTGCACTAATTTGTTCACCAGATTTCTCTTATGCTTGTTTTTCATGTCCATCTCTAATATATAGTTTGTTTTTATACCATGCTGGTTCATTACCTGCTTCAACCTTAATCATTAACACTGTACAATCTTTGTAATTAATAGGAATTAAATTAGTGTTAACTTGTGTTTTTAACCATTCAGGTAATTGAGAACTCCTGATTTTTCTACTAATAAAAAGAATATAATCATCCAAGCTAGTGTTGTGTATTTTAGCTTCTCTTTCTAAGCCAACAATTCCAAATGAATCAAATTTGTCTTTACTAGCAGGGAAAGGATTATTTAAGGCTATTGATAAAATAATATCGGCAAGTATTTGTTCGTCTTCACTATCTCTAAGATTAGAAGTATTGATAATACCTTGATTGCACCAAAAAGTGTCTTCTGCTATGACTCCGTATCCAAGTGAAATTGACTTAGCATCAATACTAATTTCTGGCATTTTAGTTAAGGGTAATATTTCTTGAGATACATCTCCACGTATTTCTGAAGCAAGACTTCTTACCAATCCTGAAAAACTACTTGTAACACCAGCTTGTCTCACTTCTTGAGGAGATAAATGTTTACCATTAGAGTTGATTCTATTAAATACATCTTCAATTTCTTCTTGTGAATTTGCTCGATATGTTGTAACTGCAAGTGAATAACTTAAAAAATCAAGACATTCTGAAGCATTGAGTAGCTTTGCAGTTTCTTTGTCAACAGATTCAAATATATTTTGTTTACTTAATTCATGTGCTAATGGTGATTTGGTTACATCAAAAAATTTATTATTAACAGAAAAATGATTTTCTATAAACCCAAAAATTGCATTTAATCTTTGCATACCATCAATAATTTCATACATATCTTCTCCTTCATTATTGAATTTTCCAAATAAAATTAAAGGAATAGGGTAATTGAGTAAAATACTGTCTATTAATCCTTGTTTTTATTTGCTTACAAGTTTAAGAAATAATATAATATGCAAAATGGCATAAGTAATACATAAATTATTTCTGTCAATATATTTACAATTTAAAGGAAGTTCATGAATCAGCAAAAATCAGCATTAGTAGTTATAGATTTACAAAATGACTTTACGTTAGAAAATGGAAAAGCTCATGCTTGTATATCCCAAGTAGATGCCCTTATCCCTGTAGTAAATAAGCTTAGTAAAATATTCATTGAAAGAAAACAAAATGTTGTTTATTTTAAAACAGAATGGTCAATTTTTTTAGTGCAACTCCTCACTGGCAATTCTGTGAAAAAAGGTACAAAGGGAGCAGATTTTGATAGTCGTTTAGAAATAGTTAGTGATAACATATTCACAAAAGGAAACAAAAACATATTTTCTAGTAGTGAATTCGTTCAATTTCTTCAGACTAATTCGATTAAACATCTTTATATGGCTGGTCTTGCTACAGATTATTGCATCAAGATATCGGCTAGCAATGCAATCGAAAGAGAATACAGAGTTAGTGTAGTGGAAGATGGAGTAGCTGCTTATAAATGTGGAAATTTTTTAAAGTCATTGCAAGTTTTGTCATCAAAAAATATCGCAGTTGTGAAATCAGCAGATAACTTAGAAGACTTAAAATAGAGCCTTGTTGATGCGCACTTCATTGTATTTCCCGCAGTTCCATAAGTTGATATTTGTCCTAAAATCTACAGCTACTAATTAAGATGAACAATTACCTTAATCTGTGACACAAATATACTCACAATAATTTTAATCCCCTAAAAAGCGATCGCCCTATTCCCTGACACTGCGAGATCTCAACTTAATTTTTAGAGATTTTTCTTCAATGCTAGCTAATTCTCGATCTCTAGTATATTCTTAGTTTTTTGAGTTCAAAACTTTGGCAATGAACAATGCACAAGTTACTGTAAAGGCATCAAAACTTCCAGGTATTTTAATAGAAAAGTATATTTATACCGCAGGTTCACTAGAACCTCTTCCTAAACATTCTCATCACGAATATCAATTAGGACTTAGTTTTAACTGTCAGGGCGAATATTTTTATCGAGGTGCTTATCATCCTATCCCAATAGGCAATCTCAGTATTATTCATTCTGGTGAGGTTCACTCTCCCAGTGAAAGAACTTATTTACCAGAACCCGCTACATTTTGGATGATGCACGTTGACCCCAGTTTACTAGAAGAGGTTGCAGCAGAGATCGCCAACAAGTTTGTTAATCTTCCTTTTTTCACTGAGTCAGTATTGGGCGATCGCTATTTAAGAGAATTATTTCATAATTTATGTATTGCCGTAGAAACAAACGCAACTGAGCTAGAAAAAGATTCCCTGATTTTAGATTTTTTTTCTAACTTAATTGTCCAAAATACCAGACTTTCTCCTAAATCTTATCAAACAGTTAAACCAGCGATTTCGGCAAAGCCAAGGCACTGCGAGATCGCAATAGTATGTGATTTTTTACAAGCTCATTATCAAGAAAACGTATCTTTAGCAGAATTAGCCAAGATATCGGGATTAAGCCGTTTTTATCTGAGTCGTTTGTTTCGTCGCGAAATGGGATTATCTTTGAGTGCTTATCAAAGGCAAATTCGGATCGATCGCGCTAAGAAACTGCTTGCTGAAGGAAGATCGATTACTCAAGTAGCTTCGGAAACGGGTTTTTACGATCAAAGCCATTTTGGTTGGCATTTTAAGCGTTTGGTTGGCACTACGCCAGGAAACTACAGAAAAGAGCAATAACTTCCTAGACAAGCTAATTAGATTATTCATAGAATTATGTCTATGTAAAGTTAAAATCCATTTATTTTTGTCAATTGCAAGGAATTAAATCTGATTTCAGGTATTTCACGTCGTCAAATTTTAACCAATGTTGCAGTAGCAACTACTGGAGTTACTAAGGAGATCGCAATAGACTCCCAAGATCGGCTTACCCAATCCCTTACAGATCTGGTTTACAAGCCAATAGTAAGAATCTTCAAAAAATTAAGCAAAAGCTTTCAAGAGATAGTTTTTCCGCTTCTGTAAATTCAATGTACAAAGTTCAAGTTAAACAAAAAACCAAGAATAAAAATCATGAAAAATCTACTTTTGGCTACTGCTACCGTTGTCACACTACAATTATCTTTAGAATCCAATGCGATCGCAGCCCAGATTAAAGAAGTTAATTTTAAAAGTAATAATCAAAACTTAGTAGGTAATCTCTATCTTCCTGATGATTATCAAGAAGGCGATAAATTACCAGGGGTAGTAGTAACTGGTGCTTGGACAACGGTAAAAGAACAAATGCCAGCTACCTACGCCGAAGCAATGGCAGATCGTGGCTATGCAGTTTTGGCTTTTGACTTCCTTAATTGGGGAGAATCGGGC
>NZ_LR214099.1 GCF_900659865.1 Hyella patelloides LEGE 07179 | reverse complement strand
TATTTGTTTGAGATAGTCGATTAAGCTTTTATCCATTATTTTGGGGTCTAGAAGCGTAAATTTCGAGTTTTTTGCCTCTAAAGCTTTAATTTATCTCTTTTTACTCTAGAATGAAACAGCCCTACCAAATGCTACGGGGATAAACACCCCAAGGCATCGGGTGTAAACTTCTTACGCCGATAGATATTATCCCGCTTGATGGGACGCGGGGGGTCTGACCGCTTATCCCTATCCCTCCTCTGTGTGGGATAATTCCAAGAGGGATCAATTACTATTTTATGGAGCATTCATGACCGCAAAGCGATTAATTCTAGGTTTACTCACCTTACTGGCGATCGCCAGAGTCTTATTGTCTCTTGGTGGAAGTTTAGCAGAACCTCAAATCAACAGTAAATTAGAACTATATCAAACTAATTTGGTACTCTATGCTTCTGAGTTGCAATTAGATAACGAAGATGGTGATTTAAGTAGTGCGATCGCTGCGGGATTAGGAGACGATCCCACTGCTGCTGCTATCAAGCAATATGACAAGACTCGCCAAGAAGTAATTGATGTTCGTCAGGCGTTTGAAAAACAGTTAAATCTTGTGGCAGCCAATTCTAGCAGTAGCTTATCAGATAATAATAATACCCTAGAAGTAAGCGACCGCGAAACTACCATACCAAGACAACAATTAAAACAACAAGTCAGGGAATTAAATAGCTTTATTGATGAAATAGATCTCAAACGAGGTATTTTAGCAGCAGAGAATGATAATACCACCTCTGCCCAAGAAATTTGGCAACAATTAATTACTCGCATTGATGATACTGAAGATGAATATTCGCAAACAGCATCAGTACTAAGCAAATTATGGTCAGATAGTTCCGAAGTTGTTACCGAAGCAGAAACCACCATTACAGGTAATCTCGATAGCTGGTTTCGCGATCGCTCTTTGATTAAACTCTATACGGTTACAGATAATACTACCCAATTAACAGCATTAAATGATGCCCAACAACAAATAGCATCTCAAGCAATCATTAAGCTAGCTTTTATTAGTGGTATTCCTTTTTTGGGAGGCTTTATTGGCTTGATTTTGCTAATTACCCTATCAGTGCAATTCTTGTTGAAAAAAGAAAACTCTTTACTGGCAACTAATAGTAAACTTACTTGGGAAACTCCTTGGAACTGGGAAATTACTTGGCAAGTTATTATTGTTGGCTTCTTTTTTATCGGGCAATTTTTACTACCTTTCTTTTTAGGTATCGTTGGTTTTAATGTAGTAGAAGCTAGCCTCAGAATAAAAGCTCTTTATATTTTATTTACATACGTTTTAATGGCAGCAGGGGGCATTATTGTTCTCTATTTATCTGTCAAGTCTTATTTCCCATTGCCTAAAGAATGGTTTAACATAAAGTTTTTTGATAACTGGTTTTTTTGGGGACTTGGCGGTTATTTAGTTGCTATTCCTTGTGTGCTATTAGTGTCTTTAATTAATCAGCAAATCTGGAACGGACAAGGAGGTAGTAATCCTTTACTTTATTTAGCTCTCCAAGCACAAGATAAAGTTGCCTTAGCTATCTTTTTCTTCACTGCTTCCATTGCTGCGCCAATTTTTGAGGAAATCATTTTTAGAGGATTTTTATTACCATCTTTAACTCGTTATTTATCAGTAACCACCTCTATTATAGTTAGTGGTTTCTTGTTTGCGATCGCTCATTTAAGTCTAGCAGAAGTTTTACCCCTAGCTACTTTAGGAATTCTTTTAGGTGTAGTTTATACTCGTTCTCGTAATATTCTTGCACCTATGTTAGTTCACAGTCTTTGGAACAGTGGCACTCTTTTAAGTTTATTTGTTTTAGGTAGTGGAACTACTTAGTTAGATATCTTTGCTGTGGGTAAAGGAAGAAACTAAAAAAATTACGTAATTCTGGCAATACAGATAATTATAAATAGGGGCTTGGCATTGCCAAGCCTTTACAATATCTCTTATTGGGGCAGAAAAGCGCAAAGATACTGTTGATTTCCGAACCTTATGGTTTTTAATTCAGTAATTTTACTGACAAGTAATTCCCATAATAATTATCTTTTAAAACAGCTATTCAAACTGTGGTCTATCGTAGTAACTATTTATTTGTTTATATTATCTTTACAGAATTACTAGTTTATTTAGTAAACTTTTTATCTTATTTGCTTCTTGTTTTTTGTTAGCTGTATTAAATTTTATATAACACTATTAATCTTTAGTTGAACTTTAAAAAAAATTCAGTATTTTTGCTCATGTATAAATACTATTATCTTTTGTAAAATCATTAGTGACTAAGTACAATAAATCACCTAAATATATTTTAAATCTAGAAATAATAACTATGAAAATATTAGAAAAATTAGTTTTAGCTAGTACTACTTGCTTAATTACTACTGCACCCGTACAAGCTTTTACAGTAACTGTAGAAGAACCAACAGTACAAACAGAACAACTTGCTGACGATCTTTTTCTGATTGATTTTGATAATTTAACTGTTAATAGTACTGATTCTTTTAGTGAGACTAATAGCTCTACTTCTAGTACCTATACTTATAGTGAAGATTTAATAATTCAATCAACGAATATTTATGGAGGAGCAGATAATACTCCTTATATAGAACCTGCAAATAAACCTGAAAGTTTTGCCGTTTCAGTAAATACACCTCAAAAATATTTTGGTCTTTGGTGGTCAGCAGGGGACTCATCGAACATCCTTACTTTTAAAAGATCTGGGACTGTTGTAGCTACTTTTAATACCGCAAATGTTATTAGTACAGTAGGAACATTACCCAATGGTGATGACTATTATTGTAATCCTACCTCTTCATTTAGCGGTCAAGTTTGTAATGAACCCTATGTCTTTATCAATTTCTTTTTTGAAGGATTAGAAGAATATGACGAAATTGTTTTTAAAGCTACTGCTTCTGGAGGTAATTTTGAGTCAGATAATCACACTTTTTCTGTAGATGAACAACCCATTAGAGGAGAAATTGTCCCTACTGAATCATCTTTTATCTATGCAGATTAGTACTTATCTTTAATAAAAGCCTCTGCTTCTTGCTGGTTAGTAATTTTACTATCCAAGGTTGCTGCTAATAAATCATTGAGCATTTGCTTGTATAAAGGACTAGGTTTATAGCCTAGTTCTTTGAGATCGTTACCGTTTAAAATTGGTTTGACTTGAGATAACTTCGTCAAATATTGCCAAAGAATTTTACGAATTTCTGGGGAACTTCTGACCCCTAATAAAATTAATCCGACATACTTGTAAGAATTTAATAATTGATATATTTCACTGGGAAGTTGCTTTTTAGGTAACTGTGGAATAATTTCTGTAGCTATTTGGTCTAGTTGTCTAACTCTTTGAATACTATCTTTGGGTAATTGTAAGTTAACTGCAACAATTTCTCTTTCAGAAGTTGGTAAAGAACAAATTAATATTTCTAATCTGATTAACCAATGCTGTAGCTGATTTTCTGGATCGAGATAATATAGCCAACGGGAAATGCAACGGATTTCCCACCATAGCTGAGGAGTTAGCTGTAAGTCTTGATGTAAACAGCGTAACGCACCCAAGTCAGCCAATAATTTTAATGCAGGTTTCCAATACTCAGCCTGTAAAATATACTTTAATTCAGCACGTAATCTAGTTGTTAAAGCAGGAGCTTGGCGATCGCTCAAACGAAGTCTTTCATAAACGCCACTGTCGATCGCATATTTAATATATTCTTCTGTTTGTGGTTCGATAGTAAAATGCAACCTTACCGCAAATCTTACCGCACGATAGATACGGGTAGGGTCTTCGATAAAACTATTTGCATGGAGAACCCTGATTTTACGCGCTTTCAAATCAATTAATCCCCCAAAAAAGTCCAATAAGTCTCCTTTACGGGAAAATTCTTGCTTACGGGGAGGTGTTAACCTGACTGCTAAAGCATTAATTGTAAAATCTCGCCGATACAAGTCCTGACGGATAGAACTAGCTTCTACTTCAGGATTAGCAGCAGGATAGGGATAAAATTCGGTTCTCGCTGTAGCAATATCTAACCAGAGGTTGTCCAGTATGGGGTCTTTGTGCCACAGTAAAGCAGCAGTTTGAAATTCTCCGTGAATCGAAAGGCGAGACTGGGGATATTTTTCCCGAATCGTATTAGCCAGGGTAACACCCGATCGATCGTCTGCTGCGCGGTGGAAACCATCTACCACTAAATCAATATCTTGTAATAGCAAGGGTTTATCGTCTTCTGTGAGTAACAAATCTCTGACACCACCCCCGACAATGTAAAGATTCCAACCTCGATCTTGTGCTTCATTGGCAATGCAAGATAATAATTGCCAAATAGGTTGGGCTAATCTGCTTTTGAGAGTGGGTAATAAGCAAGAAGTTAGCGCAGGGGTTTTATCGTCAGTGGTGTTTGATTCTTCGCGATTTTGGTGTAACTGACGCAACACATCAGTACGAGTAACTACCCCAATTAATTCTTCTTGTTCTAAAACTGGTAATCTCCCCACGTCGTAAGTCACCATTAATGATTCAATTTCAGGTAAGGTAGTTCCGAGACTGATAGTTTTGAGATTTCTTGTCATGTAGCCTTTGACTGGTGCGTGAGAAAAGCCATGGTGTAAAGCTAAATCGAGATCGCGACGGGAAATCACTCCGACTAATTTTCCTTCAGCGTCAACTACAGATAACCCCGAATGTCCGTAACGAAATAAGATTCTTTGAGCTTGTTCTATAGTAGTATCGGGGCGAATTGTTCTTACAGGAGAAGACATTAAATCCCTTGCGGTGGGAGGTTCGGGAATTTGCAATTTGAGACTATCAACTAACTCTTGAAAGACTGTCTCTGGTTTCTCTGTAGAAATAGTCATCGAAGCTGCTTGAGAATGTCCTCCACCACCATGAGGAGTAAATAGTTGATTGAGATTGGTTTCTCGAATACTCGACCTTCCAATGATAGCCAATTTATTGCTTCCTTTTCGTTGATACTCATGTCCTAGTAACAGGGCATCACTTTCTGTAAGATCGACTAATCTAGAAGTCAGACTAGATAATCCTCTAACAAATTCTGGGGTTTTCAATAATACCGCAGCGATTTTATATCCCCGCATCTCAATTATTTTCAATGCAGATAAAGCCTGTTGCAACAATACCTGTAACTGTGGAGATAAACCAGGCTCGACATATTCTGCTATGGTTTTGACATTAGCACCCTGCTCCATTAACCAAGCTAAAGCTCTAGCATCACGGGAAGTGGTTTGATCGTAAGTCAGCGAACCCGTATCAACATGAATACCTAAAGCCATTGCTGTAGCTTCAAAAGCTGTAGGAGTAATCTGTTCTTGTTGTAATAACTCTGCGATAACTGTGGTGATTGCACCAACTTCTTCGATATAGGCTTGCGCTGCATTAATATCTGAATCCAAATCGCAATGATGATCGTATACTTCTATGTTGGTCACGTTAGGTAAATCAAACCAACTAGCAGCTTGACCTAAGCGATCGCTTTTTTGAGTATCGGGAATATACAGCGCTCGAATATTTTCAGGAGTAACACTACGCAATTCTATCAAAGGAAACTCATCTCGATGTAACGCCAAGAATTCCCCTACTGTGGGATGAGTACCACCAGTCAAAACTATTTTTGCACCTTTTTTTAACAGCGATAACCCCACTGCTGCACCCAGCGAATCAAAATCTGCGGTTTGATGACATAAAATTAAATCCATTATTTCCAGTTATTAGTTGTAGGGGCGGGCTATTTGCCCTCACCGTTATCAATTGCCAAATCGCTATCAGAAACTATGATTATTGCAGAAACATCCAGATTAATCTTACGTCATTTCACCCCTAATGATGTGGATGCTTTAATCCCGATTCTTGGAGAGCCTGAAGTAATGCGCTATTCAATTGATGGAGTCAAGACGCGCTTTCAGATAACACACTTTTTAGATCGGGTGCTGGATTACTATTGGCAATACAACTTTAGTTTATATGCAGTAATCGAAAAAGATACTAAACAGTTAATTGGTTTTTGTGGTTTATTACCCTGGAAATTTGAAGCTAAAATAGAAATAGAAATCGCCTATCGTCTTGCTACAGCTTATTGGGGTAAAGGTTTCGCTACAGAAGCAGCAACAGCAGTTCGCGATCATGCTTGGCAAAAGTTAGGAATTAAAAATTTATTTTGTATTATTGCACCCGAAAATAGGCGATCGATTCGTGTCGCTCAAAAGTTAGGGATGATCTATCAAAAAGATGCTGTTGTTTACGGTTTAAAAGTCAAGATTTATAGGGTATCTCATTATGAGGTTAGATAATTATATGAGTTGGAATGCTCTGATTTAAAATTGACAAGATGTTCTGAAAAGTATTGTCAGAATTTTACCTAGTTGATGGCAATAAACCTTGGGTCTTTAAGTCCATCTTTTTGTTTTAGTAAAATCGCAATGTTAGAACCGTCCCAATACTGTTCGGTTAAGCTAAAAATATGAGTTAATGAGAGTACCCGTAACCAAAAGCCTATGGAATTAACGGGACTTAAACAATTTTGACGTTAAAAATAAGGTAGAATGCTTTAGTTAAGAGACTTGAGCATTATTATTTAAAGCGATCGCAATCATGAGAGAAACTACTCCCGCAGCCATGCCTCCCTGCA
>NZ_LR214098.1 GCF_900659865.1 Hyella patelloides LEGE 07179 | reverse complement strand
TTATGTTCACACGAGCTTCCCACTCTTGCCTTATTAGGAGTAGAGATGGGGTTAACATCTAGTAAGGATGACCCCCAAGGAAAACGTTATTTAGTTCCTGAGTTAGAAAGATTTGCAAAGGAAGGATTTGGATTTATCTTTGCCTTTGACGCAGATACCTATACGAAGAAGCCAGTTAAACAGGCATTAATCAAACTAGCCCGTCAGATACAGAAGTATAATGTACCTGTATATTCTTTACCAGAATGGGACGAAAGTGACGGCAAAGGCGTGGATGATTTCATCAAAAATCAAGGTATTGAAGAATTTCGTAAACAATTATTAAGCCAAGCCTACTGCTTTGATGATTGGTACTCTAAATACGGAGAAGATGCGTTCACCACTGTCGGGGGAAACAAAATACCCAAAGCAGACATTGTTGGTGTAGAGATAGCGGAGCAATATAGCGAACGCTGGGTATATTGTGACGAGTTAAAAACCTGGTTGACCTACAGCTTAGAAACAGAAGGGATTTGGACTCTTGTTAGTAAAGATTACTTAGCAGCCGAAATACACGCCATTTTAAAGGCTCGGAATATCAAGGGATATGGTACTAACGCTTATGTTGAGAATATCATCGGCACTTTAAAAAGAGAATTATTTATTAGGAAGTGGGATGAAAAATCTTCTACTGACTGGTTGCCCTTTAAGAATGGAGTATTAGAGTTAGCGACAAATAAGTTACACGAACACAATCCTGATTTTAGATTTACGTGCAATTGCCAAGAGACTATACGGTAGTAGAAGCAGGTTGGACAAAAATAGATACTTGGATGAATGAAGCCACCAAAGGAAACTCTGAATATAAAGAATTATTACTTTGTTTTGCTGCTGCGGTCTTAAGAGGGAGGAATGATCTACAGAAATTCCTACATCTGATTGGTGGAGGAGGTAGTGGGAAAAGTACCTTTACCACGCTACTAACGGCTCTGGTAGGAGAATCTAACACAGCTACGATGAATTTGGGGGAATTAGAGGATAAACACGAAATAGCTCGTATTTTCGGCAAAAGGTTGGTAGTACTGCCAGATCAGGATAAAGCACCCAAGAAGATGAGTAACTTTAAGCGACTAACGGGTCAAGATAGGTTGTCTGGTAGAAGACTGTTTGAGAATGGTTTTGAGTATGTATTTGGCGGGTTGACAGTAGTAACCTCAAACTTCCCCATCTTCCACACTAATTTAGGTTCGTGGTTGACCCGTCGAGTAAGCATGATTCCTTTTGATTATCAATGTCCCAACCATAAGAAGCGGGACTTGATGAAAGAGTTTGAAGGAGAACTTGGAGCATTTACCTCTTATTTGTTAAGTATCCCAGAGACGAGAATAGAAGCAGTGTTGAAAGGGATAGGCGATCGCTCTCTTTCAACAACAGTATGGGAGTCTCAAATAAGGAGTGAAGGGCTGGCAGCTTGGGTGAATGAATGGGTAATACAAGATAGTACAGGTAGTGTGCCAATTGGCAGTAATGCAGGAGAGTGGAAAGTAGGAGAGGATTATGATGCGACTTGTTCTACTCTCTATGGCAGTTACGCACTTTATTGTCAACAAACTAAAAGGTCGGCAAAATCCCCTCAGAACTTCTCGTGCGAGTTGCTAGAACTAACAAATCGAACCTTGGGATGGTTAACCGAAAAAGCGAGAGTCAAGATATCAGGGAAAACAGTGAGGGTCATCAAGGGATTAAAACTGCGTGAGCGGAGTGATACTCAATTAACAGTAGAGGAAATTCTTGAGGGTTCGATGAGTGGTGACAACAGGAGTGACAACCAGGGGGACAACCAAGGTGACAACCCAAAACCCTCATCAAATAAGGGAAGTGAGCTAGGTGACAACCTTTATTCAAACTTTGAGGTCGGGGGATGCTCTCGGCTAGAGAGCATATCCAACCGACCTGTTGAGTCAACTAATATAAACCTCTCTGATAACTGTGACGGGGCTTATAAAGGTCGGAGGCAACCTCCGACCACAGCCCCTCACAATCTGACAACTGTCACATTACCTGATTCGGTTGAAAATAAAAATACTTCAAATAATTCCTCTCAAGTTGTCACCCCTGTCACTATCCCCATACAGCAAAAGGTTTCCGCTGTCCCAGAGGTTGTCACCTTCGCTGTCACCTCGGTTGTCCCCAGTGAAATAAATTGGAAAACATATCCATACAATAGTAACGACACCTATACTCTTTTGAACCGCGCTAACAAAGTAAAAGAGCGGGTCTTAGATTGTAGTACAAAGAACGACTTAATTAAGTTACTGGCTGACAACAAAGCGAGTGAACCAGAAATTAACTGGCTGAGAGAGAATTATTTAAGCATCTCTGAAAAGCAGCAGCTGACTCTAATTGAAAACTCAACCCAAGGAAATTTGTTTAAGGGGCCAGAGCCTACCCCAAGAGGGGAAATAGTTGAATACCGATTATCAGAGATAATTGAGTCAATAGACCATGAAATGAAACGATTGGGATGGAGTAAAGAACAGGGTCGGCAGTACTTAATGGAGAGATACAACAAAAAAAGTAGATTACATTTGACAGATGAAGAATTATTGGAGTTTTGGGATTATCTGAAAAATCTCGACAAAAAAGGCGACGGTAGAGTTGATAGTTGAGTATAATAAAGGACAGAGCGATCGCTATTTCAGTTTGAGGACTTGCGGATCAACAAGAAAGCGAATCTCTAGACGTGGGGTGCAGCGAATGGGGGAAAATGACCATCTCAAGAAATTAAGACAATTATGGTCGTTGGTGCTAGACTCTCTCAGCCCACCAATGACAAAAGCTTTGTTCCAACAACATGGGCAACTCTTAGATTTCCAAGAAAACCAGGCGGTGGTTGCCTTGAGAACCAGAGCCTTGATTGAAAAGAATCGGGGTCGAATTCCTCATCTTCAATCCGCTTTTTTTGAGGTGACCAACAAGCTGGTTACGGTGGAGTTAATTTTAAGAAGCGAATACTCCGCTTTATCACCAAGAGAAATCTCTTTTCAGGAAGAGCAGGCTCAGTTGTTGAGCCACTCCAAAACCAGGAGTCACGCCATAGCGATTCATGATTCACCCTTAACTCTGACTACTGTTGTTCTCTCAAACAAGGGCGAAGTTCATCTAACTCCAGACCAAGAAACGGCACTATCTCAACTTATTGAGTTTACCCAAACTCAAGAGAAATTCTTCAGACTGACAGGATTTGCAGGAACGGGAAAAACCGTTCTGATAACTTATTATATCCAGTGGTTAGTTAGTGAGGGAATTAACTTTGTCGCAGCAACTCCCACCAATAAAGCAGCTAAGAATCTCTCTCAGATTGCCGAAAATTCAGGTCTTAATCTGTCCGTAAAAACAGTAGCTCAACTATTAGGACAGCAACCAGTACTTGATGAAGAGACGGGAAGAGAAGTTTTCTTAAGCCAAGAAGAATTGGACTGGTCGGGTTATGGAATCATTATCATTGATGAATTTTCCATGCTCAATCGAGATAATTATAGCGCGATCGCTTCGGAGGTAAAAAGCTCTCTACTCTCAAAGGCAGTCTTTGTGGGAGATTCGGCACAATTACCTCCAGTAAAAGAAAGAGAACCGATTGTCAGCACCAGTGATGAAATTCAACAATCAGCGACTTTAACTCAAGTAGTTCGTTACGATGGAGCAATCGCAGAAGTTGCCCAAGAAATCCGCAGCAATCCCCAGTATTCTCGTATTCTTTATCCATTTACCACGACAAGCGATCAGCCCGAAGGGCTGCCACTGCGTGATCGCACGATTGTTTGTTTATCTCAGAAAGAATGGTTGAATAGAGCGATCGCACTTTTTGAGTCGTCACAATTCAAGCTCAATCCAGATTACGTGAGGTTTTTGGCTTGGAGAAACCAAACGGTAGAATCTTTAAACAAGTTTGTTCGTAGTCAGTTATGGGGTAAAAATGCACCCGATTATGTGCCAGGAGATAGGTTAATAGCCAGAAGACCCCTATTTAGAGCATCTCCAGGGCAAAAAGGCAAGAACAAGTGGAGAATTGCCCTGAATAATTCCGAAGAAGCCCAAGTAATTGACTTTGGAGAAGAGTGTGAATTACTATTTCTCGGTCAAATATATAAGTATTGGAAAGTGATGGTTAAACCCGATTGTGGAAAAGAGCAACCCCTTTCGATACTTCATAATGAAAGTTTTGAGTTATACACCAAACAGGTGAAGTATTTGGCGCAGGTTAAACAATGGCAGAATTACTATGACCTGTCGAGAATGTTTGATGATGTAGGTTATGCTTACAGTTTAACGACACACAAAGCACAAGGCAGTACCATTGATTATGTATTTTTGGATGTTGCGGACATGAGAGGGTGTAGCGATCAGGCGAAGCCTGCCACTGCGTGATCGCCAAAAATTACAGTATACGGCATTGACTAGAGCCAAAACACAGGTTTTAATTCCGAGCGTAAAACAAAAGAACTATTCATATTGTCCGAGAAAATGCCAGTAGTCGTCAGAGGCATCATCATCATCTGACTAGTTACCTAAGCAAAAACCACGCGCAAGTAATTATGGAGGATTTGAATGTCACAGGACTAATTAAAAATCGGCATCTGAGTAGAGCTTTGAGCGATGCAGCTTTCGGAACTATTAGAACTCAAACAGAATATAAATGCGCTCGTTATGGTTCGAGTTTAACCTTAGCGGATAGATTCTTTCCCAGTAGTCAATTATGTAGTAGTTGCGGTCATCGTCAAAAAATGCCCCTCAAAGAGCGAGTTTACAACTGTGCCATGGTCGAACAACAAAATTGGTATTTATATACCTCTTTAATTATGTTCATAACAGTTTTATCTCAAACCGCCGTGTGGTTTCGTTTCTTAAAACTTAGGGCAAAAAATGAACCAGGTAATCAAGAAAGACTATGAAATAATTAAAATTATCAAGGATGTCAATCAATTAAATAAGGTCAATCAAATAAAAAGGAGAGAGAAAATGATGATTGATTCGTCAGAAAAACTGGTTTCTTGGACTAAAGATCCTGTTGTAGAAAGAGCTTTAGAAGGGTTACATTTGTCTTTTTTAAAATTGGCTCGTAAACCAAAAATAGAGCCAGAAATGGAGGAATTAAGCGGAAAAACTGTAATCGAATTGTATGAAGAAAAACAACAAATGCAATTACTTATCTCACTCGAACGCTCTAGTATGAGTAAAAGAGCTTGGCGCAGAAACAGATGCCGTAAACCTTACAAAAATTATAAAAAGAGATTGGCTCTTCTCAGAGAAGCTATAAATTCTAGTTTATGGGAAGCTAAATTTAATGCAGAGAGAGACGAACGAATTGCTTTGCAGAATTATTATCTTGAAACAGAGCCTTGGTAATCGCTCTGTTTAAAATGATCGTGACTCGAACCAGAAAAACTTTGTCGATAAAAATACAGAAGAAACCGAGGATAAAAATCGGAGAAACATTCTTATTTTCCCGATTATATCCCTCTTCTGTCACTCTCCGAATTCAAAGAGTAGGAAATAAGGTGATTTATCCAGAAAGAGGCAGTGTTGGAAATTGATTGATGCGGTCAATTAAGTTATGTAATCCTAGCAATAAAGAAGAATTAGGAAATATCTCTAGCCAGGGAAAAATCAACCATAAAAGAATGCTTGGTTGAATCAGAAGACGGACATTATTTAGAACATTCTTCCATCCTATTTGATGATTCCATTGTGGATGAGAAGTCCCATCAATATTGGTTTGAAATGGTTCTTGAGATGCTTCAGTTTTAGTCAGGCTAGAGGAGTTTAAAGATAAAAAAACTTGAGTATTTAAACTAATCATTAAGTAGGCACAAAAAATGATTTCCCACCATTTATTTATTTCAGCAAAATTAGTGAATCGGTAATCAGTCCAGCCCAACTCTTGTTTGCATTGTCGAAAGCCATATTCAACCCATGTTCTTAATCCATATAAATTCCCCAGAATCTTTTTCATTTTACTTCTAGTCTTTTGAAGATTTGTCATGACAAAAGAAGTTGAATTCTCTGGCATAGTTTCGGTGTCTGTCGTTATTTCCCAATAAGTTCTGTAGCTTCTTTTGCCAAAAACAATTTCTCGAATATATCTAGTTTCTGATTTTTGATTACTAAAGATACGCTCAAATTTATACCATTTACGACGCGAAGCTAGTCCTTTAGGATTAGCTCTTACCTTTTGATTACTTGGCATCCAGACTCCGTGATTATTTCTAATTGCCAGCACCCAAGGTATTTTATGTTTGTCTAAAGTAGCTATAAATTAACTGGCTTCCCCGTATAAACTATCTGCTAAAACTAACTCGATATGAAAACCAAATTCAACTAACTCTGCAATAATTGATGATGCCAATTCAATCTTGGTTTGATATTTATCTCCTGGCTTTAATGTTCCTTTGGGTTTAAATACTTTAAAGATTAGTGGAAAGGTTATATTCTCATAAATACCGTAAGCATTTACTGACACTATTCCACTGTCAACTTTACCGACACTTCCCAAGTATTGTCGAGCAACATAATCTGTTTTTCTCCCCTTCTTTCTATCTCCTGTTTCATCAATTACTACTATAATTTTTTGGGCTTTTAATGCTTCAAAAGTTATCGTTAGTCTTCTGTTTTCTAGTTCTTCTACTGACCAAGGCGAATTAGCGATGCAGCGCGGTCTTGGGGGTTTCCCCCATGAGCGACTGCATCAAGAAGCTAAGAAATGATGTAATGATTGAGGTGAAGAGATGC
>NZ_LR214097.1 GCF_900659865.1 Hyella patelloides LEGE 07179 | reverse complement strand
CCTATATCAATCGGATTTAGGATTACTTACTTTCTGACAGAGCCGCATTTATCACAGGAAGTGTCCACTTTGTAGATGGAGGCTATACTGCTCATTGAATAAATTAATAGGCGTAGCAAGTGCAAGTATTCGAGAAATAAGAGTTAGAGTAAATAGTTTCATGCATTTGGATGATGAATACTTTCATTAACTCATGTTGTTTAGCTTAACCGAACAGTATTGAGTAAAGCTTTAGTTAATAGCCGACTAGTTTCTATCAGAAAGAGAACTTTCACTAGAACGAATATAGAGCTATGCGTCAAGTATCTCGTATGTCCTCATGTAGTCAGATAATTAAGGAGTAAACATAATGTCAAACATTAACTTAAGTGACTTGGAATTGATGATGGTAGCGCAAGCAATAGATATATTACTTGATTTTGATTACTTTTATAAGTACGAAAATTTTCCCACAAGCTATCAAACTACGATGATGAGAAGGATAACAATGAGAAGTATTCTCTTAAAGCTATCAAAGAAAACTCATTTGTCTAGTGTCGAACAAATGATTAAGGAAAGTCTTACTAATTATCCAGAAATAACACCCGAAATGTTTTTAATAGATTGCGAAAACTTAAAAGCTAAATCAGAGTAAATATTGGATTTGACGACGTAGACTAGGTGTTATATAATTACTGGTCTTTTTTTACTTTACAGAAAAGATAATCTTAAATCAAGTTTAAGTGAACCTACTGAATTACCCTGTTTTTCTCTACTTAATTGGTTCAAGATTGGTTCATGTACAGAATCAATCTTGAACTTTAGAGAGTGGACTTAGTGGTGAAACCTTGTCCTTACTTAAAGAGCGGGTGGGGGGAATCGAACCCCCATCATTAGCTTGGAAGGCTAAGGTTTTACCACTAAACTACACCCGCGTAAGAGTTAGTTAACGACACTAACAAAAACTCTATCGTCTTAAGACAAAGTATTGTTCAAAATCTAGAACATCATAGTAACAGATAAGTGGGGGGACTCGTCAAGTATCTTTTTTAAAATCAGACAATTCCTTGATTATTCAACAGTGTGACCTATCTCAACTATTGCCTGTTGAATAGTCGTAGCAGTAACTTCGGTTTCTACTGCCACTTTTTTAGTATCTAAGTTTATTGAAATATCAGCATTGGTATCTTGATTAGCGATCGCCTTTTTGACGCTATCTACACAACCTTGACACACCATACTAGGTACAGTGAATTCTAATTTCATCGGCGATTTCCCCCTAAAATAGTTTCCCTAATTATTTTACAAGAGTAAACCACTTCAGTGATGAAGTGAATCCCCTTCTGTTTCACGAAGGGGAGAACGTCAAACAGTTAAGGCTGTTTCTAAGTCCAAATAATCCATGAATCGCTCGAAATCAAAATATTCTTCCATTAGCTGAACTACTTTTTTCACTTTAATAGGTTCGCTAATGGGAACTCTACTAAAAGCAGCATCAACTATTTCTACTGTGGTTAAAGTATCAAAATCTACAGCTAAAATAGGTATTTCTAAATCTTCGGCACGACTTAAGATCATCGATGTTGGTGGAACATGACCAGTTAAAATCAAGCAGTTGGTGGAGGTTTCTAAAGCAGCCATTTGTAAATCTGTGCGATCGCCTCCTGTAACCACTACCATATTATTTTTTTGACGAAAATATTCTAAAGCAGAGTTAACATTCATCGCACCAATAGTTAAACCTTCTACCATCAAATCTAGACGATCCTGGCAACACATAACCTTGGCATTTAATCTTTTAGATAATTCTCGAACACTAACACTATTAAGCAATCTGTCTTTAGGAATTGCTCCCAATACAGGAATATCACGTTTTTCTAAATAAGGTTTAACAAACTTTTCCACTTGTGAAAGCTCTGTTTCAGGGATGTCATTAATCACGACTCCCAATAAGCGATCGCCCAAAGACTGCTTGGTATTTAATAAATTAGCTGCTAACGATAAAGAGTTATAACGGGTGACCAGCAAAATTGGTGCATCAATAGTTGCTGCCATTTCACCAACAGATAACTCAAACAGACTACCTTCCCAAAGAGTTGTTGGTCCTTCTATTAAGGTAAAAGAACTATCAATCCCAGAAACATAATCTCGCAATTGCTGGTTATAGTCTTGAGAATCTTCTTCAGTTAATCGTTTTGTGATGACTTCATTACTTAAACTAAGCAATGGTGAGTGTAATTGCTTTTTAGAAAGACTTAAATTATCAGCCAAAAAGTCAACATTCTGGTCACTCATCTTAATCAAACCATCATCGTCAGAAGCTCCTAGTGGCTTACAATAAGCCACTTCCATTCCTTGTTGTACTAACCTATGAATAATCCCTAATATGGTTGTTGATTTTCCGCTATCAGCTTCGATAGAGCCAACCAGTAGATGTTTGGCAGACTGCGCCACTTCCCCACTCCTTAATTTTGTTTGTGATGTATTTTAACTCTCACTATTCAAATTTCAGTAGTTTTCGATAAAACCCCCGAGGGAAATCTGTGAAGTGAGAACTTTTAAAGTCTATAATGACATCTATTAAGTAATCAATAAACTCTGAATTAGAAAGAGTAGTTTCGTAACTCAGTTCAGCTTGCCCATCAAATTGTAAACGACAACGAGTTAACTCAGAAGGTAATTTAGATACATACCAACTAGCAACAAAAGGAATTGGTTCTCCTCCTTCTATTTTGCGATTTCCTTCTAAAGAACCCTGACGATAAAGAGAAATAGCATAAGGTAGCCAACTATGTTTATTTTTTGCATAGTAGGGCATATAAATTATGACATCTGCTCTACCAGCAGGTTTTAATTTTTCAATTGTTGACATAACACAAAAAATAAATGGTTGGCGTTTGGTTAAATTCAGGTATAAAATACCTGGCTTTCCCTTTTATAACACCAGTTTCGGTTGTTTACTTGAGATGAAATGAGAATTACACAATTTTACGAGCATCAGTATAAATATCTCCGTAAAAGCTCTCTAAAATGATGTTATGCAAAACAGCAAAGTTTAATGTTTCTTTAAGATTAAATTTCAACCAATGGAACTAGACCATCAATTAAAAATACTGATAGAAGATGCTGCTAAACACGGTATTGCGCCGATTGTCATGGAAAAAGCGATCGCCCCTGTCATGAAATCATTAGCTATACAGTTAAAACATTTAGAATATTATGTACTGCAAAATCTTCAAGAAGATTGGATAATTTCGGTAATTAGCGATCGCCAATCGCCAATGCTGGAAAAAAAAGTTATTTATGCTTTCAGTACAGTTCAAGATGCCAAAAATTCCAGAATGAGTAAAGATGTTAATCTTGTAGCGATCGCTTTACCAACAATTCAAATTTTGTTTCGAGTCTTTTCCATGCAGCAAATAGACAGCATCATCTTTTTTCCTCAATCGGGAAATATCACTCAAGGAATTGAAGTTAAACGTCACGATCTGCAAAATATAATTCAGCAGCAACTTCGACAACTCAAAACCATTCCCCCTGATATTGCTTAATTGTTAGTTATTAGTCGTTAGTTGTTCGTCATTGATTGCTGAGCGATAACTATTACCCATTACCTATTACCCATTACTTCCCCTGCTCCCTCTGCCGATCTCAGCTATCAAATCTCAAAATCGTACCTTTGAAAGACTTCCCCTGTTTCTTTCTTAAGTTAATGAATGCAAACAAATTTTAATAGTTTGATAAACATTTGTATCTGAGGTGTCAAAATTACCTTGCAAGATGGGAACAGGTATCTATATTCAAAGTAAGTAGGTATATCAGCACACACATTTTTAGATGACTAAAACTATTAATTTAAGCGATCGCTTTCATCTTCAAGGCGAATATCCTTGTCCTGTATGTCGTCATGGAAAAATCACCAGAATGAGTTTGATGGAAGCTTTTGCTTGTGATTTCTGTCAACATATTTTTACTGGTAACTTTGATAAACAATTACTCAAGATGGCAGATAGCCAACTTCCTTTAACTTGGTACTGGAGTGGCAAAAATTGGAAAGGAATTCAAAGGGAAGGAACAGATATCGGATGGGGTTATATCATCATCGGATTAGCCTTTGTAGCTTTGCCTACAGGTATCATCAGCTTGGGTACTTATTTAGTTCCACCTCTACCTGATAGCCCTTTATCCTGGCTGCCCTTATTTTGGGCAATTTTGACCTTTATTGCTCACTTATCTTGTTTAATCTTGCTAGTTATAGAGTATTACCAACTACCAATAATGCTCTATATGCGAGCCTTGAGAAGAAGATTATTTCAGTGATTGAGCTTGATTGCGAGATTTTTGATGAAGCATAGTTAAGGGGAGAAAGCCCAAAATTCTCTCCCTCATTATTGGTTTAGTTACTACTTACGATAGGAATTGTTCTACCTTCAACGCGATCGCGATAGGGTTGAACCTCTTCGCTATAGTCAATGGGTAGGACAGCGACTACATTATCATGGGGACGAGGAATAATGACCCAAGATTCTAAAGTTGCTCCTTCTGCTTTCTTGACTGCTTCAATTCCTGCATTCATGGCAGCTTTTACTTCAGAAACATCGCCACGAATATTAATGTTAAAGCGTGCGCTACCAACTCTGATATAACCAACTAAAGTAACTCGACCTGCTTTTACCATTGCATCTGCTGCTGCTAGTATGCCTGGAAAGCCTTTTGTTTCGATAGATCCAACCGCAGGTTGCGCTGGCATAGATTAACTCCTTAAACTTTAGCTGAAAAATAATAAATGTAAGACTGGGTACTAAGAATACAGTTTACGAGTTTTAATTTTAGCTGGTATTCAGATTTTTGAATACAGCCAAAGTCAAGGATGAAGGATGAAGTAGCGAGTAGTAAGTAAAGGATGAGGGATAAAATTGATAACTGGTAATTGTTTACTGATAACTGTTTACCGATGACTGTTCCCAAGCAGCGATCGCTGCTTGTTTTTCGGCTTCTTTTTTGCGACGACCTTTTCCTGTACCGTAGACTATACCTTTAACCGATACTTGGGCGGTGAACTCTTTGGCGTTATCTAAGCCTGATTCAGCGATGATTTGATACTTGGGGGTTTCTTTGTGATGAGCTAATGCCCATTGTTGAAAGCGGTTTTTACTGTCAATGAAACTGGTTTTACGGGAGTTGGCTAATTCTGTAACTAATTGTTCGGCTAAAGATTGGAAGAGGGGTTTAATATAGCTAGAAACGGCGGTAATTCCCGCATCGAGATAGTAAGCTCCAATAATGGCTTCAAAGGTATCGTTGAGTAAGGAAGGGTTTTCTCTTCCTTTATCTTTGGCTGCTCCATTTCCCAGACGCATTATTGTACCTAAGTTCATTTGCGCCCCTATCTGACTGAGTTGGGTTTCATCCACTAAGCGCGATCGCAAGCGAGTTAATTCGGCTTCATTCATCTGGGGGTAGAGCCGATAGAGCATTTCTCCCACTAGAAAGCCTAAAACCGCATCTCCTAAAAATTCTAATCGCTCATTATGTCCTTCTACTTCGGGATTTTCGTTGGCATAGGAGCGATGAGTCAAAGCACGATCTAGGAGTTTGCGATCGCTTATAGGTGGTAATGAATAGGCTTTTTGCATCATCTGACAAAGGATAGTCATTAATCGCACATAATGTTAATTTTTGTTGCAAAACGTATAAAACTTGGTGATTTTTTTTGAGTAAAAAGAAAAGAAGTATTTGTTTATCTCAGTTAAAAAACCACAATGGGAACATTAAGATGAGCTTTGTCAAGATTTTTGACAACCAAGGAGGTATTAAGCGAGAGCAAGTTTTAGAGAAGCTTTTGCAAAAAGTAGAACAATATTATAGCGAGGAGGCAAAAGAATCTCTAGTAATTGAAATTGCTGATTTGATTTTGCGATCGCGTCCTTTATGTCGTCATTACAAAGGACAACCTTTAACTGGGGTTTATCAAGAAATCTATCACCAAGTTCACTGTCTATTGGTCGATTGGATTACTCAAAAATTGCAAACATCAGATTTTAATTCAATTACTTATGAATGGCTCAATCAAATTCAATTACAAACTTTTAGAATCGTCTTAGATGATTCTCGGCTTAAAGAGTTAGCTTTAAATGCTCAAAATCAGATTCCTAATAGTTCTTTACGCAGCTATGCTTTAACGGAATTAGTAAAAGCAATTAAATTATCAAATCAGTTATGTTATCCTCACCGTAATTTATTTTCTAGTAAGTTTTATCCTCTAATTTATGAGGAAGCCGTAGTACAAACCATGACTTACATTTGCACCAACATAGATCGATACGATCCGCAAAGGGGCAAAGGAAAGTTTATGAGTTGGGTAAATTTTAAGTTAGATAAAGCGGTGTTAATATGTCGTAGACAGTTCGATCTTTCCTATAAGTATGAATCATGTTATTTACCTGATTTCGATATTATTCCCGACCATCCAAAGACTTTAACTTTGGGAGAGCTGCTTTATCAGTATCTCGAAAAAGACCCCAAAGGTATTTTCCAAAAAACTTTTATTATTGGGAATCCTCAAGCAAATTTTCGAGCGATCGCATTAAAAAGATTATCAGGTAAAACTTGGAAAGAAATTGCTCGCGAATTAAAAAGTAAAGTATCTGTATTGAGTGCTTTTTATCGGCGTAATTGCCAAAAATTCCAAACTCTATTACAACGAGAACTAGAAGGCTAAATAATCTTTTGTTATTAGAAGAAACTATGATCGAAGTTATGATGGAATCGGAATTATTTAAGATCCCTTTGACGTTATCGGCTCGCATTCGTG
>NZ_LR214096.1 GCF_900659865.1 Hyella patelloides LEGE 07179 | reverse complement strand
GTTCATAGAACATCAACAGTTTTATTTTTAATAGATTATTACAAGCTTAAACGTCAACAAAATCGCCACTATCAATAACGCTAGCATCAATCCCTGAAAGTACCGCCAAAGTATTATTCGTGCTAGTTTCTCTAATTAAAGTATTAGTATTAGCAGCATTATTACGAATAGTTAGATCGGCAAAAGTTAAACTATCAGCTAAACCCAAGATGTCTGTACCATCTACATAATCACGGATGATAACACGATCGCTGCTAGTAGCTACCTGCTCGATAACAAAAGTATCACTACCTTGATTTCCAAACAGTCGGTCGACATCTGCGCCACCAATTAAAAAATCGTCTCCATTTCCTCCTCTAAGGGTATCTCGACCAGCACCGCCAGTCAAAGTATCGTCACCGCCTCTTCCTGCTAATACATCGCCTCCATCTCCACCTTCCAGAGAGTCGCCTCTTCCTCTACCTCTCAAAGTGTCATCACCACTACCACCAATAATGTTATAAGCGTTTCTTCTAAAGGGATCGGTTATAGAGAAAGGATTAGTAGAAGCAGCTTTTGGTTTAGTTATATCGTCTACTGTTAGAACATGTGTAGCACTACCATTAGTGACAGGAGAAATTGCAAAAGTATCGGTATTTTCTAGCAGTTCGTAAGTTTGAGAAAAGTTAGTAGCAAAACCACTTAAAGTTCCATCTACGTCTACACCAGTACCATTACGAAGTCGCCAAGCAGTCCCCTCAAAACCATCGACAGAAGTTGCTGTTCTACCAAACGACGTTAAATTAATATCTGTTGCGGTAGTCGGCTGAGAAATAGATAAAACCTGTGGGGTAGCTTCTAAGCCATTGTTGTTAATTAAGTCAATTAAGTAGGCAGAAAAAGATTGAGTGTTCTCAGGCGCAGTGATTTCTAAATTTGATGTCGTTGTTTTCCCTGATATAGTAATCATGTAAGTCACTGTTAGAAGTTAACACTTAGTCAACATAACTTATTGCTAATAATGTTGTCTATTGGTAATCTTACTGAGATTGCTAGGTTCAAAAACAGAATATTTTTCTGAAATTTTGTTAGTTAAAAGCGATTGCTATTGTAATTGTTATTGAGACAAAACTTAAAGTAAAACTATTAAAACTGAAATCTTTATTAACAGTATTTTTTGTTTAATTAACGTAAGCATCTGGCGCAATAGGTCTTGTTTAAGCTCAAAATAAAGTCAATTGAGGCTCAATAATTCTTGATTAAGGATTTTATAGAGATTTTTGTGTATGAAGTTTCAAGATATTCAAGCCCACTTTTAAAGCTTTATTGGGCTTAAACAAGAAGTATTGATTCACAAGGGATTTACTCTTAAAATATTTTCTATTGCTTCTTATCGCTCAAATTTGTAAATGTCAATAAATTTGGAACTTATTCTCAATATTGGCATCAAAGAAACTCGCTTCACCTAATGAAATTAGATCGCCACCGTCTGGAAAACCGAAGACTGAATCATTTCCAGGATTAGAACTAAATGGCTCGAAGATCAAAATATCCGCACCAGCACCGCCATATTAATATTTATCGAGAAAATAAACTTGATTTCTCTGTTTTCGCCTGTCAAAACCCTTGAAATATTAATTACGAGCTTGCGACAAATACACTCTCCAATATTGCGATCGCTTTTAGCAGGACAAAAGTATTATTATTGGTATTATCAACACTTTAGCTTCGGACGCGATTTTTCCTAAAATCAACTCTGAGAAAGAATATTCCCGTTTTCAACATCTAGGAAATACAGGAAGTCAAGCACCTAAAGTACAGGATAAAAATTGTAGAGAGTCAAAAAAGTCAGTGTATCTGAAATCTAAATCAGTTAAAACATTAAGTAGTAAATTCAACAATCCCAGAAAGAGATCGTACTAAACTATGATTTATATTTTTAGTCACGGTTTGTTTATTAATCTCTAACTACTTAATCTATGGCATTACTAGAAGTTAATCAGCTTAAAATTGCTTATCCCCATCAATCCCAACAAAAAACTATTTGGGCGGTGGATGATGTTTCTTTTACTCTTAATCCAGGGGAAAGAATGGGATTAGTAGGAGAATCAGGCTGTGGTAAATCTACTTTGGGAAGAACAATAATGCGTTTGTTACCAGAGGGTAGCCAAGTTACAGGAGAAGTTAATTTTCAAAGTAAACCTGTTTTTGATTTCAATACAGTCGAGTTAAGGCAATTTAGAGGGGAAGTGGTAGCGTTGATATTTCAAGACCCTATGACCAGACTAGACCCTTTGATGACTATTGGAGATCATTGTTTAGAAACATTACAAGCACACCAACCTAAGTTATCGCGCAAAGCAGCTAAAATCAAAGCCGTTGAAGCTTTGGAGGCGGTGCGAATTCCTGCAAATCGTTGGGGACAATATCCCCATGAGTTTAGTGGTGGTATGAGACAAAGAGTAGCGATCGCGTTAGCTTTACTTCTCGATCCTAAAATGATTGTGGCAGATGAACCGACTACTAGTCTAGATGTTACTGTCTCAGCAGAGATTTTAGATGAGTTGACTCGTTTGTGTAGCGAGCGAGATTTAGCATTGTTATTAATTTCTCACGATTTGGCAATGGTGGGAGAATACTGCGATCGCATTGCGGTGATGTATCAGGGTAAGATGGTAGAAATGGGGGATACAAAATCGATTCTCTACAGTCCCCAACACGAATACACTAAGTCTTTATTGAACGCTGCGCTAAAACTACAGGCAGATGCTCAAGCTAATTCTACTAGTTTTCAATCAAATGGAGCACAACCGATCCTTGAAGTTAAAAAATTAAAACAGCACTTTATTTTAGAAAGCAATTTCATTCAACAGCTATTTTCTCAAAAAAAAGAGGTGATTAAAGCCGTAGATGGGATTAATTTTGAGTTGTATCCAGGAGAGACTTTAGGGCTGGTAGGCGAGTCTGGCTGTGGTAAAAGTACCCTTTCACGAACAATTTTACAGCTACTCAAAGCTACTGCGGGAACAGTGGATTTTTTGGGACAAGATTTAACTAAATTATCCCGTAAGCAGATGAAACAAATGCGTCGTCAGATACAAATGATCTTTCAAGATCCCCATGCTTGCTTAAATCCTTTAATGACGGTAGGGGAAAGTATTGCCGATCCTTTGTTAATTCATAATTTAGCCAATTTAGGCGAAGCAAAGCTAAAAGTAGCCGAAATGCTGGTAAGAGTTGGCTTAACTCCTGTAGAAGATTATTATCATCGCTATCCTTCTGAATTATCAGGAGGACAACAACAAAGAGTAGCGATCGCCCGTGCTTTAATTACCAACCCTCAATTAGTGATCTGTGATGAACCAGTAAGTATGTTAGATGCTACAGTGCAAACACAGGTACTAGAATTAATGTTGGCATTAAAAGCCGAATTTAAACTAACCTACCTCTTTATTACTCACGATCTTTGGGTAGCCAGATTTTTCTGCGATCGGATTGCTGTAATGAATGGTGGTAAAATCGTCGAGATAGAGAGTACAGAAAAAATATTTAAGTACCCGCAACACCCTTATACCCAGAAGTTACTATCCGCAGCACCTTTATTGGTTAATTGTTAATTGCTTGTTGTTGGTCTTTTTTAATTGGTTGGTATGATGTGTCAATTGATTGGTTCGTTGGCTCGTTATTTAATATCAAATCTTATATCAATTTTAAAAATGCCCAAGACACATAAATCTTGGGTTTAGGCGTTTCGCGAAACGGAGGGGCTGTGACTCGAATCGAATTCGAGTCCCTGAAAGCCCCGTCCCCTACAAACAATCTGTCTTAACTAAAAACTAAAATAATATTACTTATTAATTATTACTGCGACGCGATAGCGAGTCCTTTAGGGCTACTTAAAAACTTCCTCATCATTCATCCCTCATCCCTCATCCCTCATCCCTCATCCTTTAAAAGCATGATTACTGTTTGCGTTATTTTAGGTACTCGTCCAGAGGCGATTAAATTGGCTTCTGTGATTCAAGAATTACGTAGCAAACCTGATATCAAAACTTATGTTGTTTTAACTGGACAACATAAAGAAATGGTAGATAGCGTAATGGAATTGTTTCAATTAACAGCAGATCGCAATCTGGAGATAATGAAACCAAAACAAACTCTAACTGAAATTACCTGTAATAGTATGCAGGGGTTAGAGACAATATTTGCTGAATTAAAACCAGATTTAGCTATTGTTCAAGGAGATACTTCCACTGCTTTTGCTGCTGCTTTAGCAGCCTTTTATCAACAAATTCCCGTCGGTCATGTAGAAGCTGGTTTACGTACTGATAATATCTTCAATCCCTATCCAGAAGAAGCCAATCGTCGTCTAATTTCTCAGATTGCCCAATTTCATTTTGCACCCACCACATTAGCAGTAGCCAATCTCCAAAAATCTGATGTTACAGGGAAAATAATTCAGACAGGAAACACCGTCATTGATGCTTTATTAACAGTAGCTAATGATAATCCTCCTTGTGAGATTCCTGGCTTAAATTGGGATAAATATCGCGTCTTACTAACTACTGTGCATCGTCGCGAAAACTGGGGACAACCATTACAAGATATCCTTAAAGGATTTCAAAAAATATTAGATAATTTTCCCGATACAGCCATTTTATTACCCATGCATCGTAACCCTACAGTAAGAGAACCAATTAAAGAAGTATTAGGAAAAAGCGATCGTGTTTTTCTGACCGAACCCTTAGACTATAAGCAGCTAGTGGGAGCAATATCGCGCTGTTATTTGCTATTAACTGATTCTGGTGGATTACAAGAAGAAGCACCCAGTTTAGGCAAGCCAGTCCTTGTTTTGCGAGAAACTACCGAAAGACCAGAAGCAACCCAAGCAGGTACAGCTAAATTAATTGGTACTGATTCCGATAGTATTTTTAATGCTGCAAAAGATTTACTAGATAATGATGCAGCTTATCAAAAAATGGCAACAGCTATTAATCCTTTTGGTGATGGTAAAGCAGCCCAAAGAATTGTCGAAACTATAGCAGATGAATTGAAAGCAAAAACTAACGAGGCTTAGAACAAATAATAATTACGCTATTAATTATTCTACCAATAACTGATGCAAGCCAAGCAAAATTAATTATTTGAGAATTTGTAAAATTACTTCTTAATAAACGTGAGTTCGATGAAAACAAAATCGGTTAGTTTTGGGTTAGGGAACGCCTGAATAGGGAACAGACTATTATTTATTTCGTTCTTATAAATCAACAATGCAACTCAGAATAATATTTGTCAAACTGACGTTAATAAACCAGAATACTTATATTAATTTTCCAGCCAATGATAAGGAAGCAGATTAAAAAGTTTCATTGTTTTTGATTGAGAAATTATTACTTCAGTATTTCGATTTGAGGAATTAGTTAGAATAATCAACTCTCTGCAACGTCCGCATGGTGGCAGAATTTTATCCTTATTAACAGCCACTATCTTAGCTATTTCGGTTTCGCGGTGTTTGAGCATTTCCGCGACTGCTGCGTGTTCGGCGCAAAAACCCAGACCACAAGAATAATCGAGACAGATACCACTATAAACGTTTCCTTTAGCCGTTAATAATGCTGCACCAACTCCTCCTGCTGAACCTCCGTTTGCCAGAAAAATCTCTCCTATCAGTGATTTAGCAAGATCGATTAGTTCATGATTTTTCATCTTTTTGAAATTAAGTGAGTGTTAAATTAGCTGTTGATTCTTTTTGCTTAGTTGGGATAATTAATGATCGCGCTGCTAAAAAAAGCTGAAATCTCGCGAGTTGTTCATTTAATAAAATAACCAGCTACTTTCCATCTGCCGTCTCGATCTAACATCGGTGTGACTGTTTCTAAAGCAGATTTTTTATTGACAAAAGAGGTATTGTATTGAATTACAACATATTCACCATCGGCAACCCCTGGAAGTGAAGTGGTGTATTGCTTTGATTCTAGTTTTCTAAACAGCTTTTCACCCAAAGGCTGTCTAACTCCTTGAAGTGTCTTCTCCCATTCCTCTTCAGTAATATTGTTTTGAAAATATGGTGCTGCTTCTAACCAGCTATCTGCATATTTAGAGTTATCTATCAAGTCGAGCCATTTTTGTGCTGATTCTTGCGCTTGATTCGTTTTTTCTTGAGTTGCCATGTCATTTCTCCATTTATTCTCGGTGGCGGGTAAAACTCAACATCACCTTATGTCCGCAGTTTACCTAAATTTTGGCTGAAGCACTATTCAACTAAATTCCCCAGGATGTAAACTAAGCCACTTATCCCCTTCTAACTGAATAATCATCAGTGCGAGATCGCATGATAGCTCAAAAAATTCCCCAAAAAAAGACGCTGAATCAAATTCAACGCCTTAATTTAAGTTAGATAAATATTTTAGCTTGGCTACCTAACCATGAATAGCAGGAGCAGTTAACGCTACAGGAACTTGCTCCCCTGCTGCTAAATCTAGGGGGAAGTTGTGTGCATTTCTTTCGTGCATTACTTCAAATCCTAGGTTAGCGCGGTTTAAGATATCAGCCCAAGTGTTAACTACACGACCTTGAGAGTCGATGATTGACTGGTTGAAGTTGAATCCGTTCAGGTTGAATGCCATGGTGGAAATACCCATTGCAGTAAACCAAATGCCCACTACGGGCCAAGAACCCAAGAAGAAGTGTAAAGAACGGCTGTTATTGAAAGAAGCATATTGGAAGATCAAACGACCGAAGTAGCCGTGTGCTGCCACGATGTTGTAAGTTTCTTCTTCTTGACCGAATTTGTAACCGTAGTTTTGTGATTCAGTTTCCGTAGTTTCACGTACTAAGGGACTTGCGCAAAAATAAACTACCAT
>NZ_LR214095.1 GCF_900659865.1 Hyella patelloides LEGE 07179 | reverse complement strand
TTTTTTGATGTCTTCTACTTAAGAGTGCATTGTCTCATTATTCTGTCAATGCGTAAGTCCTATAGTCTTCTGATTTTTTCTGTTTCGTATTTCTCTCTTGTAAAAGAAATTTTCGTAGATTTTCACTAGTTTTGATGATTGAACGGACGGTAGAAATATTAGGTTTCGCTTGTTGTAGAAGTTCTTGAAACACTAATATCTACTCCGCGATTATTTGACTTAGCATCTCATCAAATAGCTTTATTCTTTCTTGTAAATCTGCTTTAGTTCTTCCTGCACCAGTAAATATATTTTTCTTATCTTTAGCTAACAGTTTTTTGGTTTCTTCAAGAATTCTTGATTTTCTTTCGATTAATAAATCAACATCATTGAGATGATTACTTAACCCTACCATAACTGCATCATAAAAAGCTTTATATGAGTTATCTTTCCATTGCTTGGTTTTAACATCGAATGGTTTGAACAATTTATCTTCATAAATAGTACTTGCCAAATTAATAGTTTCAATAAAAATTCCTTCTAATATATTAATGTCTCCTTGAGAAAAATTAAGACTTTTAATCATATATAAATTAAGAAATCCCTCTATACCATTACGAAACTCATTAGCATGACGAAAGGCGAAAAAACGTAAAACTAATTCTACATCTTCCATTTTTTTATAGAGATTATTTTTTCTTAATTTATCCTTGTTTTCGAGCGGAATGCCCCAAGCCTTTGCAAAAATGCTGTTATTTGCCAGTTTAAAGAGTAAAGTGTTGAATATTCCCGAATATATGCAGTTACGGATTTCTTGTTTACTTAACGAAACACCACCAGTATTAAGTCTTTCAAAAGTAATTTGTTTGAGAAAAAACGCTTCTTCTTTATTTTGTGTAGATTCAGTAATTAAGACGATAGATGATATAGCACGTCTATCAATACCTGCTTTAATTTTATCGGGAAGCTGTTGATAGGTACGTCCATTTAATTCTGACCACATCTCCAGTCCAGTAAGCTCCAAATCATTATTATAAAAGTCTTTGATTGCTGTAATACGCTGTTGACCATCCATGACTTCATAAGAATTATATTCTCTTTCATAGAGAATAATAGGAGGTACTGGGATATTAATTAAAAATGATTCGATAAGTTGTGATTGTTTTTGTTCGTCCCACCGCAATCTTCTTTGATAAAAAGGACTTACATCCATGTAATTAGTTTTTTTTAGAGAATCGGCAAAACTTGGCAGCTTTTCACGATTCATCTCAGTAAGAATGCGTTGTTGTCCTTGTTCGTATTTGATATTAATTTGTTCGTCAGTCATGTGAGACTTGCCATTATTTAAAGATGACTTTTCCCACATTCTTTCTTCTGCTGGTGCAACTAACATCGATTTAATGCTCTAAAGGACTGCAAAGTAATCAACTATAAATATAGACTAACTTGTTTTGAATTCTATAGGTCGGTCTTAATTAAACTGACTCCGAAGTTTACTTTTGCCATGTAAAGTAAAAAGTCGCTCCTTCACCGAGTTGAGATTCTACCCATATTTTACCGCCTTGACCTTCAACAATTTTTTTGACAATCGATAAGCCAATTCCCGTACTTTCGATAGTATCTCTTGCCTGTAGAGTTTGGAAGATCGTAAAAATGCGCTCGTGATATTGAGGATCGATACCTAATCCATCATCGGAGACAGCAAACTCATAAAATTTATCCTGCTCTTTAACCGATATTGTAATCTTGCCTTTCTGTTGAGGATGATACTTAATCGCATTACTAATGAGATTAGAGAAAACCTGTTGTAATAAAAGTGCTTCGGTTTTCAACGTAGGCATATGTTCAGCAACAATAATCTCAAATTCTGGTGGTGGTGACAAAGAATCGATCGCCTCTTTAACTAAATTGCCGACATGAATTGTTTTAACTGGAATGTTTTTTCTTCCGACACGAGAATATTCTAATAAGCCTTGAATTAACCCATCCATCCGCTTAACCCTAGACTGCATTAGCTGTAATTGCTGTTGATTTTCTTCGGGTATTTGGTCTTCTAAATCTTCACTCAACCAAGTTGCCAAATTGGCGATCGCTCGCAGTGGTGCTTTAAGATCGTGGGAGGTAACGTAGGCAAAGTGGTCTAATTCTTGGTTGCGTTTTTTCAACAGGGATGTGATGTTAAGCAACTCTTGGTTAGCCCATTCTAACTGTAGAGCTTTTTCTTGGAGAGAATTTTCCGCCTTCTTTCTGGTGTCTAATTCATTTTGCAAGTTACCTAATAACTCTGCTTGTTGAATAGCGATGGCAAGCTGGACGGCTAATTTATCTAATAAATTAACTTCCTCTGTTTCCCAATGACGACTATCGCTACATTGATGAGCAATTAATAAACCCCAAAGACTTGGATTATTTTTTGATGGATAAGGAGAAAGTAGAATCGGAATGATCGCATTAGCTTTGACTTGAAACTCTTCTAATAATTCAATGTGACATTCAGAAAGCTCTGATTCGTAAATATTATCAATTGCTAGAGTTTCTCCTCTATCGTATCTGGCTGTACCGTTATTTTGAAAGCAAGTATCGATTACTTTTTGACCTAAAGACTGTTTCCAACCAGACTTTACCGACTCAGCAACAATATCACCACTCATATCTGGTGCGAATTGATAAATTGCCACGCGATCGCAGTTTAATAATAACTGTACTTCTTTAACCGCAATCTCAAGAATTTCTGATAAATCTAAAGACTGACGAATATGTAAAGCGGTTTCGGCTATTAACTGTTGTTGCTGAAAATTTTGGGTCAGCAGAGATTGCAAATGATGTTGCTGTAAAACATTTTTAACTGAAATAGTTAATATTTCAGCAGTTAACTTTCCTTTTACCAGATAATCTTTAACCCCGCTTTTCATTGCTTTTACTGCCACTAACTCGTTACCCTGCCCTGTAAGCATGATAATCGGCGGAATTTGGCTTAATTGCGATTTTAATTCTTCGATCAACTCTAAACCATCAAAATCAGGTAGCAAATAATCGAGTAAAATCAAGTCTGGCTGTATTGATGCTAGTTGTTCCAAACCTTCTTCACCAGATTCTGCTTCAATAATCTTGTACTTAGATATAACTACTTTACTTAGATAACGACGGTAAGCCTGGCGATCTTCGGCAGAATCATCAACGATGAGAATTGTATATTGGCGGATAGTCATTTCATTCAACATTTATTGTTGGCGAGGGCAAGCAGAATTTTAATAGATATCAATCTTGAATTTAGGACAAGTTCTGAATATATAATTTACTGATTACTGATAATTAATTTAATGTTGTCAGATCTAGATGAAATCTGATCGCAATCTGACTCAATACTTTTTGCTCTTCTAAAGTAATTTCTCCGTTTGATTTAGCGATGTCATAGCATCTGTTTAAAGTCAAAGGTGCAAACGGGGGTATTAGCTGTTCTAGTAAGATAGATAAATCTTGTGGTTGTTCCAGGTTTTCCGCGATCGTTGTAACTGAAGATGGGGAAATATCTTTAATTGTCGGTAAAATTTCTGCCCAGTCTTGTTTGGGACAACTAACTCTTACCATATGTGCCAAAATGCGATCCATGATTTTAGACTGCTGGAGGGCGATTTGCCAATCATGCTCGGTTTCTTGTTGCATTAATAAAACGTTAGTCTCATTAGCTTTTCCTTCATAAAAGCGACAGGCAGTTTGTCCCAAAACATAAAGCATAGCTGCATTAGTAGAAGCACCAACAACCGCACCAATACCAGGAATAATTTCAACAACACTTAAGCCTGTTTTTAAGACATCTGCACCAAGAGATAAACCAAAGATAGCTAGTACTTCTCCCCGTCTGGCAGGTTCGTTTAAATCCAAACCATAGGCTGCTGCAATTTCATAAACCATTTCCGTTTGCAGTTTGGTAGTAGCAATTAATTCTACCCCCAGAAATAAGGCTGCAATAGGGGGAATAATATTAGTAATTAGTCCTAAACGTCCACCAGCAAAAGCTTTTTGTACTATTAAACGATGGGCAATTTGATTGGGGGTTTCGTTGGGATATTCTACTTTAAGGCTTTTTACAGTAGCCTGAATTTTGCTGGTATCTACTTGACCCAAAAAAGTCATGATCCAGTCTAAACCAATAATATTATCTGCGGATTTTAAAACAGGATTAGATGCAATCCATTCTAGAGTTTGTCCAGTAGAAATGGTACTCTGTTCTAAAAAGTTTTGTGCTTCTGTGGTTAAAGTATCGGTTAAGTTACTGATGGTATTGATTGCTTCTGTAAAAAAGTTTTCTGAAGACATTTTTTGAGACATAAGTATTGAGATTTAATTGAGAATTAGATGATTTTAGTAAATAATAACAATAAAAATAAAGCGGTTTGAAATCAGTACTAATTTTTCTTGATTTCTCCTAGTTAATATCGAATTTCCTGACTATACACTAAACTTGGAATAGCCAGGAAATATATTGCTAGTTAAGCATTGCTAGTTGCAGATTTTCATTCACAATTGGTTTCTGCATCGCAACACCATATTGGTAATGATTAATTAGTAAGATTGTCTAAAAGGTTCGCTGCTTGTTCTTTAATTGTAGTCGCATCGCTAGCGTCTTCAGGACTTACCATCTTATCTTTGTCTGCACCACCCTGTACTTCATTCAATCCTTTTTGAGACTCTTTAGTTACTTCATTAATTCCTTTAGGATTGGAACGAGCAACACTATCAGTTTTTGCTTGAATTCTATTTAAGCTTGCTTCACCATCAGTTGTTCTACTAGGTGTCGCTTGAGCAGGATAAGCACTAGAAATAAACAATACACCACATACCATAACTGTAAGTGCTAAACGAACAGATAACTTTAACCAGTTGTTTAGTTTATTGAATAACATAACGTCTTCCTCAAAAATTTATCTGTCACATTTGTAACAGTTTGGATCGTGATATCACATCTAACTAAAGAAGGAGAATAACTCGAATATTCTGGCATAGTGGCGTAAAGATAGATTAAATATAAGGAATTACTAGCTAATTTTGCCGAATAAGTGCTATTTAGGTTTTATTATTCTATCTATCTTCGGATAGAGATGTAATGCTTCTTGCAAGAGTTAAATTTTTACTACAAGAAATATACAAAATTAGGTTTCTGACGGCTCGTTTGTTCTTTCATTCGCTGTATCAATCAAAAGTTAGATTATTATTTCCATCGAAATATAGATGTAATCTAAACAGTAAAAAACTTTAATAGTAGATGAAAGTTAATCGAACTAATTAATTATGAGTAATGAAGCTTTGCACCACTTCAAAGATGCAGAAGAAATTTCTGATGTCATTCTTCAAGCAAGAGTAGATGACAACGGCGATCGCCAATAGTAGTAATGAACGTTTGACTATCAACTATGGATATAAATAATTGCTCATAAATAGGTAAAGATTTATTGGCATACCAAAGAGAAATACTTCTTACTTAAAAGTATTATTTGATTACCTTGTTATTAATTAAAGTTTGCTCCCGACGAGAGAAAACACATAATAACAATATCGATTTATTGATTCACTATATAAACAACAAAATCAGGACTTTTTCATGAACTTAACTAAATTAACTGCAACTACTATTATTACTCTTAGTTTAGCTTTACCCACAGGTGCAGCTTTCAGCCAAGAGAAAGAAGAAACTGTAGACCAAAACTTAAATCAAGCAGAACAAAATCTTGATAGTGCTGGTGACAATCTCCAAGATGCTGGAGAAGCTTTGGGAGATACTATTCAAAACACTGGTGAAGCAGCAGGACAAGGGCTAGAGAACACTGGTGAAGCAGCCCAACAAGGGCTAGAAAACGCTGGCGAAACCGTAGAACAAAACTACCAACAAGCAGAGGAACAGGTACAAAGAACTGCTACTGAAGCCGAAGAAAACATCAATCAAGCAGCCGAAGCAGCCCAGACAGAAATTGCGGAAACTGCTGCTGCAATTGAACAAAGATCGAATTGGGGTTGGTTAGGTTTACTCGGTTTATTGGGATTGTTTGGTTTAACTGGCAAAAGCAAAACTACCAAAGTAGAAGAACATCGCAACTTAGAATCTCTTGAAGCCCCCACTACCACTGTTCAGAATCGTTAATCAGTGCTTTAGTTAACTAATTAAATTAAAAAGGGACAGTTAATCTGTCCTTTTTTTTGAGAAAAATCCTAATCAAGACAAACATTTTAAAAATTTTTTTGAGCAGATTCTAGGACTGTTGGTAGATAAGTTGCGGTCTGCTGACAGCAGCACTTCGCGATCGCCAATAGTTCTATTTTTTTCTGACTTCTCTTGGTGCGCTTATCTTTGTATGCCTTCTTTGGCGTGTGTTTCGATGGACATTTTTTGATTTTGACTAGCATTATTGCTTAATATTTCTTAACTTATATAGATTAACCATGCTATATTTCTAATCGAATCATGCCTCATCATTTGGTAGAAATCGCTTTTTCAAGTCTTCTGATTTTTTGTGTTGGTCTTTACTACTGGTTATTATTTAACAATGGCTGATTTGATAATTAATAACTGCAATCTGATGATCGAAAAACAACCCGTAAGCAAGTCTCAATATTTATGGTGGAAAAAGTTAATCGCTATAGTTGCTGTAATTAACTTATTTTTGGTTGTCTTTAATATCAGTTATTTACCCTTAAGAGATATTTATCTGCGCCAAACTCCTTTGGTAGTCGAAATTTATGACTCTGTTAAAGGAATTGAACCCCATCCTGATACAGAAATCTATTTACAAACTGTAGATAATCTCCAGCAATCAATTAATCAAAAGGGATTAGCAGCAGCCTCTACAGAACAACTATTAAAATCTTTAAGACAACAAAGTATCGCTTTAATCGAAGAAAATCCTTTTTTGACTGCTG
>NZ_LR214094.1 GCF_900659865.1 Hyella patelloides LEGE 07179 | reverse complement strand
TTTAAGCGAACCGTGAGAGATAAGTGAAATAGAACATACATAAAGGTCAACTCCTCCACTATGCGATTCAAGCTTATATAGCATTACATATCAGCGTTAGGACATCCTTAAACCTTGCTACTTGCTACTTGCTACTTGCTACTTCCGAGCAGATAAGTAATCTGTTCTAACCTAACTTTGTACGGCTATAGCTTATAGCTAATGGCTTATAGCTAATTTTAAGTGGAATAAAGTTACGTGGTGGGTTTAAAAAGATGTATCCCACCGATTTCTCAAAAAATCTCATTCAATCACGCTTTAAGGTAGTCATTGCGACGATAATTCCTATCATCGCCAGTAATGCCATTGGATAAAATGCGTAGGTGTAAGAGCCAAACAAATCGCGAATACGTCCAGCAGTCAGCGTTCCCAGTAGCGCACCCACTCCATAGGCGGAAAAAACAATACCGTAATTCTGAGGGTAACGATCGGGGTTAAACAACTTTAAAGTAGTTGCTGGCGCGAGTGCTAGCCATCCTCCCAAGCAAAACCAGAAGATAGAGAATGCGATTAAATAGGTGGCTATCTGTCCTTCCTGGGCGTTCATCATCATAATTGTGGCAATCAGAATCAGAACGTAAGAGGTAACTGCAACATAGCGCGGTTGAAAGCGATCGCTCAACCAACCAAATAAGGGACGACTTAGCCCATTAAACAAAGCAAAAAAAGAAACACTGGTAGCAGCTAAGGTTGGATTCAATTTGATGATTTCCTGAGCTACTGGACTAGAAATCCCAATCGCACTTAAACCAACTAATGTACCGATCATATAGCAAACCCATAGCCCATAAAAAGAACGAGTTTGGAAGATATTCGAGCTAGAGGGTTTCGAGTTAACCGTTTTGCTAGCAACAGCTTGCCATCCTTTAGGTTGCCAGCCAGATGGGGGTAATTTGAGTAAGGTGGAAATCGAGAGAATAATTACTGTAAAAACAATTCCCATCATCAATAGTGTTTGCTGTACTCCATAGCGATCGATTAATCCTTTGGCTAATGGGGCTGTCACGATTGGAGATAGCCCAAATCCCACAATAGTTAGACCTACTGCTAGTCCTTTCTTATCGGGAAACCAGCGAGCAGCAATCAACATCGGTACTCCATAGGCTGTACCCACACCTGTGCCTACTATCACTCCATAAGTAAGAGTTAGCATTAAAATGTTGGTGGCAAAGCTAGAGAGTACATAGCCAATACCCACAATCGCTCCTCCAATCATGGTTACTAGGCGAGTTCCCAGGCGATCTAGGTAAAACCCTGTGACAGTCACGAAAATCGAATAAAACATCAATGCGAACGTGTAAGGTAACAAGCTTTCGGTTGCACCAACCTCTAATAATGTTTCTATCGGTTGTCTAAAAATACTCCAAGAGTAAACTGTTCCTAAACACAATAGAACGATCATTCCCAGTAAGATGAGTAGCCACCGACCTTGTTCAGCAGGTAGCCCGAATAATCGCAAATTCTGGCTTTTATCTGCCGAATTGACCTTAGATAAGTTCTTATTAAGCACCATTTCTAATTAAAGATTTCTCTAACTTCTAATTTTTGATACTATTTTGACTAAAAAAACTAATCAAAACCGTTCCATCTGAACCCAGGGCTATTTCATTGTGAATATAATGCACAAGAAATCAATTTGACGGACGTTTGGCGAGGAAACCTCGAAAGACTCGGAGTCACCGAATGCGCGAGTTGACTATTTAATACCGCTTCTCATGCATTAACAAGAGACTGAGTTTGGAGCTAGGAGTCTGAATTTAGTAGAGACGCGACGGGACTTATCCCCATTCGAGAACAATGTAAACTCAAGGGGCTGTGTTCTGAAACAAATTCAGAACAATGACGAGCGACCCTGCCGAGGCTTCCTCGGCAAAGGAACGCGCGAGTGTTGACGGGAGGAAATGCCGACGGTCAGTCGGCATATTCCACTCCTGTGTTGACAACGCCCCGCCTGGGGAAACATGGCGGTCACACGATGGTCACGGGGTTTCCCAAAAGCTTCGATGGGATACGAGTCGCGAAACCGAGCGCATCCCTTTCGCTCAGAATACGCCACCTCGCCAGGAGACAGCCCCTCAAATAAGAGGTCTCTACAGGATTTAGTGTAAACAATAGTCTTAGTGTTTTTTCGTCAATTAAAAATAATGTGATATCTATCTAGCCAGTGCGCGAAAATTGGGATAAGTTCTCTAAGACGGACTTTGGTTGTCAGACAGATCGGAAATTCTCTGTCTAGGAGAATAAAATAGCCCCGATCTGAAATTGAGCGTTGACAATAGATGTTAATACATAAATAGATGGTTGTAGTCAATCTTACAAGATAGATATTTGTTTTTCAGTAAATTATTAATAAGCGATATTTGAAAACAATAAATAATATTGAGTAAATCGAAATCTAATCAAGGCTACATAGCGATCGCTTTTTCCGTAATTCTCGATGAATTTGAAAGCTCACAATTGATAGCGAGTATTTTACACCTATTAAGCAAAGCTAAAAAAAACAGTTGTTCATATTTTTGCTAGTTAACATAACTATAGAAAATGCAGGAATCAATTCTGTTTGGACAATTTAATCGTTAAGTAACTGCTTAAAACTTTAAATCAATACTATGTATTGATATTTTTCAATAGCAGGTTTTTATTTTGATTAATGATTAATTAGTATTAAAAATTAGAATGTTTGAAAACTTACTACCTCCCCTCAACGACCATAATTTACCCTATCCCGATACGATTCATCCCATTGTTGTTCATTTTGTGATTGCGATGGTACTATTCGCATTTTTTTGCGATGTTGTAGGGTATTTTAGTAAAAACTATAAGTTATACGAGGTTAGCTGGTGGAATATGTTTTTTGCCACAATCTCAATCTTTATTGCCATTGTTTTTGGACAAATAGAAGCAGGTTTAGCGATCGCCTATGATGCTGCCGAACCGATTTTAGATCTACATACTATCATTGGCTGGTCGCTATCAGGAATAATTGCTGCAATTACAGGCTGGCGTTATGTAATTCGCTCTCAAGACCCCCAAAAGATGCCTTTAGCATATCTGGGTATAGGGGTGCTGTTAACAGGCTTGGTATTTTTTCAGGTATATCTGGGAGATGAATTAGTCTGGGTATATGGTTTGCATACAGTCCCCGTCGTCGAAGCAGCAAAAGAAGGACTTCTTTGAGGAACAAAGAGCAAGGAAAGAAACAGAAACAGAAAGGAAATTCCCTTACAACCAGAAACCCTAATGTATCCTTGTATTCCTGCACTGACCTGCACCGATCTCACAAGAGTGGGTTTTTGACGGGCGACATAAACTCCCGAAATCAATTCTAAGGTCGTAAGTTTGGGATTTCCCCAGACTGTTGAATGCCCGCATCGGGAGCTGCGCCCTCACAAAGAGGTGAGTGTATATGTATACTATCTTTATCAAGGAGCTCTTAGGCTTTTCCCACATCAAGATTCCTAGGTTCCCCCTCTGCCCATTTCAGCCATCAAGTGTAAAAAGTTTACCCTTGTAAGAATACCCCCATACCCCTACACCCTCGAAAAATGAATTCTGAATTAATCAATCAATTATCAGGACAATTAGGAGCAAATGGACTTCCTTATAAGATTCCCATTCACCCTAATTTAGTCCATCTCACTTTAGGCTTATTTATTATTGGTATTGCTTTCGATCTAGTCGGGGTGTTATTTCCCTTCGACAAAGTAGTATTCAAATATTTAGCTATTCCCGCTACCCGCGCCAGCTTCTTTGATGTAGGTTGGTACAATATGCTGGCTGCTGCAATCGTGACCTTTTTTACAGTGGCATTTGGCTTTTATGAAATCATGCTGGTCGAATCAAATCCTGATATTAAAAGTGTCTGGGGCTTTGGAGAAATGGAAACTATGCTTTGGCACGGTGTAGGAGGCGTTTTCCTTTTAGCTGCCATCGTTGGCATGGCTATCTGGCGTGGTTTTCAACGTTATGTATGGCGTAATGATACCAGCCGACAAGTACAGTGGAGATATTTGCTCTTTGGCTTATTTATCATGTTTATCATGTATCTTCACGGCACATTAGGGGCGCAACTAGCAGCCGAATTTGGCGTTCACAATACCGCAGGAAATTTATTGCGCCTCGGACAAGACCCCAATACCCTATTAAGATGAGGAATTTTTGTGAGATTAAAGAGTATTATAATCCTTGGTGCGATCGCTATAGCTTTGGTAGCAATCAGTATTTGGATGGGACAGGTATCCTATTCCTGGTTTCCTCCTCAAGCTTCGGCTGAATCAGTGCTAATAGACAAATTATTTAGCTTGCTAACTGCTATTGGTACGTTTATTTTTCTGGGCGTTACAGCAGCGATCGTTTATACAATTATCTTTAATCGGGCGGGCAGATACGATACCAGTGATGGACCACCCATTGAAGGTAATGTGACCTTAGAGATAGTCTGGACGGCGATCCCTTTGCTGATTGTCTTTGTTATTGCTGCTTTTAGCTATCAAACCTATATGGAGATGTCCATCAGAGGACCAATGGAAATGGCACATATGCAGATGCCGAAGGCGATCTCTCCTGCATATGCCGAATCGATAGAGGAAAGTGTTCCACCCATGACTAATATCGAAGTAGAAGCCAAACAATGGTCTTGGGTATTCCGTTATCCAACAAAAAATATTACCAGCACCGAACTACACTTACCTGTAAACCAACGCGCTCATTTAGTTATGCGATCGCCAGATGTCATCCACGGCTTTTATATTCCTGCTTTCAGAGTGAAGCAAGATATTATTCCCCAACAAAACATCGACTTTGAATTTACCCCCATTCGTACTGGAAAGTATCGTCTACGGGATTCTGAATATAGTGGCACGTATTTTGCTGCAATGCAGGCAAATGTGGTAGTGGAATCAGCAGAAGATTACCAAAAGTGGCTCGCTGATGCTGCTACTCGCGAACCTTCTCCTGCTCCGAATCAAGCTGCCACTGAATATGCCTTGAGGGAGGAAAGAGCGGATAAAGCAGCTTGGGCAACGGTTGTTCCTGCTCCTGCACCAGTAGTTAATTATCATCCTTAGAGAAGATAATCAATAACCAATAGAAAATAACCACCAACTAAAACCATTTATTAAACTTCATGACTCAAATTGCACCCCCAAACCCGTCAAGTGAGGCGCATATCCACGAAAAACCTCTTAGTTGGCGACGCTATTTTAGCTTCAGTACCGACCATAAAGTAATTGGCATCCAATATATAGTTACAGCCTTTTTCTTTTACCTAGTCGCTGGCATCTTTGCCATGATTATGCGGGGTGAATTAATTACCCCCGAACCAGATCTAGTCGATCGCACAGTGTATAACGCTTTGTATACCATGCACGGCACAATTATGCTGTTTGGTTGGATGTTTCCCGTGTTGTTAGGATTTTCTAATTATCTAGTTCCCATAATGATTGGGGCGCGAGATATGGCTTTTCCCCGTCTCAACGCGGTGGCATTCTGGATGGTTCCCATGTTCGGAACCCTGTTTATTCTCAGTTTCCTCGTCCCTGGAGGTCCAGCTCAAGCGGGTTGGTGGTCTTATCCCCCTGTCAGCATTCAAAATCCTAGCGGACAATGGCTCAACGGTGAATTTATTTGGCTGCTAGCAGTAGCAATCTCTGGGATTTCTTCGATTATGGGAGCAGTCAATTTTGTGACTACCATCGCGCGAATGCGTTGCCCTGGAATGGGTTGGTTCAAAATGCCTGCCTTTGTTTGGACGGTGTTAGCTGCACAAATTATTCAACTGTTTGGATTACCTGCTTTAACTGCTGGTGCGGTTATGCTGCTGTGCGATCTAAGTTTCGGTACTACCTTTTTCGATCCCGCCCAAGGTGGCAATCCAGTTTTATTTCAGCACTTTTTCTGGTTTTATTCCCATCCTGCGGTTTATGTGATGATTCTGCCTGTATTTGGCATTTTTTCCGAAGTTTTCCCCGTATATGCCCGCAAGCCCTTATTTGGCTACAAAGTAGTCGCTATTTCTTCCCTAATCATTACCGCATTAAGCGCAGTTGTTTGGGTACACCATATGTTTGCCAGTGGTACGCCTGATTGGATGCGGGTTTTGTTTATGTTTTCCACCATGCTGATTTCAGTGCCGACGGGAATTAAAGTCTTTGCTTGGGTAGGAACGATTTGGGGCGGTAAACTTCGTCTCGATACGCCCATGCTATTTGCTTTGGGGGGATTAATCAATTTTGTCTTTTCTGGCATTACAGGAATTATGCTCTCCTCTGTTCCCATCGATATTCATGTCAACAATACTTACTTTGTAGTCGGACACTTTCACTACGTTATTTATGGGGCGATTGTCTTCGGATTATTTGCTGGAGTCTATCACTGGTTTCCCAAGATGACAGGAAAAATGTACTACGAAGGATTAGGAAAGCTTCATTTCTGGTTAACCTTTATTGGTACTACCCTTAATTTCCTCCCCATGCATCCTTTAGGCTTGATGGGAATGCCTAGACGAGTTGCTTCCTACGATCCAGAATTTGCTTTTTGGAATGTACTAGCTAGTCTTGGTGCGTTTTTATTGGGTGTGTCCACTGTACCTTTTCTACTCAATATGATTAGTTCTTGGATTGCTGGTAAAAAAGCTCCAGATAATCCCTGGCGAGCAATTGGTTTGGAATGGTTGTTATCTTCTCCTCCTGATGTTGAAAACTTTGAAGAACTTCCCATAGTGATTGCAGAACCCTATGGCTATGGTAAGTCAGAACCATTAACCGAAAATATGGGGTGAGGAATGAGAGCGGAGGTGTCGGAGAAAACTATTCAAAGCATTGTAGATTAATAGGACTTACGCATTGACAGAATAATGAGACAATGCACTCTTAAGTAGAAGACATCAAAAAA
>NZ_LR214093.1 GCF_900659865.1 Hyella patelloides LEGE 07179 | reverse complement strand
TTACAGCTTACCCACCCCGAAACCAACGCCATAGACCGAGACTTCAAGCGATCGCTAACAATGCTCAAATTGCGATCGCTTTAACTATAAACTCCCATCTCTCTAAAATCCAGTCTTTGCTAGCTAAAACAAATGGTTTTGAGAATGTTGAGTGGTTGGCGAGCGATCGGTTATCTGATGTCACAGAAGCAGATTGGCAAGAGCCAAAACTAGACAAGGAAGGTTTAGCATTCTTACAGTACACTTCTGGCTCGACTGGTAAACCTAAAGGAGTTATGGTGAGCCACGGCAATATACTGCATAATTCAGCTTTAATTAACCAATATTTCGGGCATACAACCAACACTCATCTGTTAAGCTGGCTGCCTATGTATCACGACATGGGTTTAATAGGCTGTATCTTACACCCTCTCTATGGTGATTTTCCCGTCACTTTAATGTCTCCAGAGGACTTTCTTAAAAAGCCTTTAAACTGGCTGCAAGGCATCTCTAAATACAAAGCCACTACTAGCGGAGGACCTAATTTTGCTTATGAGTTGTGTGTTAGTAAGATTACTCCCGAACAGATGGTAAATTTAGACTTGAGTAGCTGGGAAGTGGCGTTCAATGGTGCTGAACCTATTCGTGCTGAAACCCTGGAAAGATTTGCTACTACTTTTGGCTCTGTTGGTTTTGGTGCTAATACATTCTATCCTTGTTATGGGATGGCAGAAAGCACTTTATTAATTTCTGGAGCGTCAAAAAATGAACCTCCTGTTATTAAAAGTTTCGATATAGAAGCACTATCACAAAATAAAGTCGTAAAATCTTTTGAGACTAACTCGCAGAAAATAGTTGGTTGTGGTCAAATTAAATTTAACCAAAAAGTCAAAATTGTCAATCCAGAAACTTTTATAAGTTGTGGAGATCGAGAAATAGGAGAAATTTGGGTATCAAGTGATAGTGTTGCTCAAGGTTATTGGGAGCAATTAGACGCAATAGAAAATACTTTTCGCGCTTATTTGGCTGATACAAAAGAAGGACCATTTTTGCGTACTGGAGATTTAGGATTTATAGAAGATGGAGAACTATTTGTTACAGGAAGATTAAAAGATTTAATTATTATTCGTGGTCGCAATTACTATCCTCAAGATATAGAATTAACAGTAGAAAAAAGTCATCCAGCACTGCGATCTGGCTGTGGAGCAGCTTTTTCAGTATCCAAAGAAGATCGAGAAAGGTTGATTGTCGTTCAAGAAATAGAACGAACTTATCGCAATAAATTGAATATCGATGAAGTTATTAACGCCATTCGTCAAGCAGTTTCGGAAGAGCAAGAACTAACAGTTCATGAAGTATTACTAATAAAAACAGCAAGTATTTCTAAAACTTCTAGCGGTAAAATTCAGCGACGTAAAGTTAAGCAAAAATTTATAGAAGATAGTTTAGAGATTATAGCTCGGTGGCAAGAAATAACTATTACTTCTCCCATTGCCAAAGAATATAAAGCAGGAAAAATTGAAGATTGGTTAATCGATCGCATCGCTAGAGAAATTCAAATTGCGCCTCAAGAAATAGATCCTTTAGAACCATTTTCTAGTTACGGGATAAATTCTGTTAAAGCCGTAAGTATTGTCGGCGAAATAGAAACATTTTTAGAGCGAACACTATCTGCTACCTTATTATATGATTACCCTTCAATTGTAACTTTAGCGAAGTATTTAACTACCAAAAGCGATCGACAAGTAACCGAGAATTCGACATCTAAATTATTAGGAGAGATCGACTATACAAAATCGCCAATAGAAACAGAGGCGATCGCCATAATTGGAATTGGCTGTAGATTTCCTCAAGCTAAAAATCCGCAGGCTTTTTGGGAATTATTACTAAATGGAATTGATGCAATTTCTGAAATGCCATTGAATGAATCTCGATCTAAACTGTTTACTCGACAGAATAATGATTTAAAAAAAGGCGGTTTTTTAGAGGGAGTAGATTTATTTGATGCAGAGTTTTTTGGCATTTCTCCCCGTGAAGCCGAACAAATAGATCCGCAACAAAGACTACTTTTAGAAGTAAGTTGGTCAGCCTTAGAAAATGCTTCAATTTCTGCACAAAATTTAGCAGGAACAAACACTGGAGTATTTATCGGTATCAGTAACTACGATTATGGGAGAATTCAAAATTTAGCTAATAATAATGTTTATTCTGGTACTGGCAATGCTTTTAGTATTGCTGCCAATCGTTTATCTTATGTATTAGATTTACGCGGGCCAAGTGTCGCAATAGATACGGCTTGTTCTTCGTCTTTGGTAGCAGTACATCAAGCTTGTCAAAGTTTGCGTCAAGGAGAGTGTAACATTGCTTTGGCTGGTGGAGTAAATTTACTTTTATCTCCAGATGTAACTCAGACTTTTGCGATGGCTGGAATGCTTGCTAGTGACGATCTCTGTAAGACTTTTGATGCTAGTGCTGATGGGTATGTAAGAGGGGAAGGTTGCGGAATAATAGTTCTCAAACCCCTCAATCATGCTGTTAGAGATCGAGACAATATTCTGGCGGTGATTAAAGGCTCAGCAGTCAATCAAGATGGTCGTAGCAACGGACTTACAGCACCTAATGGTTTGTCTCAGCAAGCAGTTATAAACCAAGCTTTATCAAATGCTGGAGTAAAAGCGGATCGAATTAGTTATATTGAAGCCCATGGGACAGGTACTTCTTTGGGAGATCCGATTGAATTAAATGCTCTCAAAAAAGTATTATTTTCAGAGCAATCTCTGCAAAAAACTTGTTGGGTAGGCTCGGTTAAAACTAATATCGGTCATTTAGAGGCTGCTGCTGGAATCGCTGGTTTAATTAAAGTAGTACTGGCTTTACAACATAAAAAAATTCCCCCTCATCTCAATTTCAATCAGCTAAATCCTCACATTTCTCTGGAAAATACTTCCTTAAAGATTCCTACGAAGCTCAAATCCTGGTCAAATGAAACAAAACTAGCAGGAGTAAGTTCTTTCGGTTTTGGGGGAACTAACGCTCATATAATTTTGGAGGATGCACCATTAGTATCGATCCCCCCTAAGCAAGAGCGTCCGTATCATATATTTACTCTCTCAGCAAAAAGCGAGCCAGCATTATTAGATTTAGTCCACAAGTATCAACCATTCCTGGAAGCTCAAAAAGATATTGGTATTGCAGATATTTGCTTCAATGCCAATACAGGGCGATCGCATTTTCCCCATCGTTTAGCTACTGTTATCGAATCCTCAGAACAATTATTGCAAGATTTAAAAGTATTTGAAACAGGCGAAAATATTCCCGAATTAATAACAGATCGTAAGCAACCCAAAATAGCATTTTTGTTTACTGGACAAGGTTCGCAATATGTAGGTATGGGACAACAACTATACCAGACTCAGCCTACTTTCCGTAAAGAATTCGATCGCTGCGATCAAATCTTATTCCCTTATCTAGAAAAACCATTACTCGAAATAATTGAATCGGATATTATTAACCAAACTGCATATACTCAACCAGCTATATTTGCGCTTGAATATGCTTTAGCTTCGTTATGGATTTCTTGGGGAATTAAACCAAATGCAGCGATGGGTCATAGTTTAGGAGAGTATGTCGCAGCCACAATAGCAGGAGTATTTAGTTTAGAAGATGCTCTCAAACTAATAGTCGATCGCGCTCGTTTGATACAGAGTTTACCTCAAAACGGTTCGATGGTAGCTGTATTTACTGATAAGAAGCAGGTAGAAAAAGCAATTGAACCTTACATTAAAGATATTGAGATCGCTGCTTTTAATGGTGCGAAAAATATTGTTATTTCTGGAGAAAAAATAGCAGTAATCAGGGTCAAGGAATCTTTACAAGCAAGGGGAGTAAAAACTAAAATTTTACAAGTTTCCCATGCTTTTCACTCTCCTTTAATGCAACCAATTCTGGCAGAGTTTGAAGCCATAGCATCTAAAGTAACCTACAACTTACCTGAAATTCCCCTAATTTCTAATCTAACTGGACAACAGATTAACCATGAAATTGCTACTGCTGAGTATTGGGTAAATCATCTGCGACAACCCGTTAGATTTGTAGATAGCATGAATACCTTGGAGCGCGAGGGTTACAAAATCTTCTTGGAAATTGGTGCTAAACCGATTTTATTGGGAATGGGGTCGAGATGTTTGCCAGATACAAAGGCGTTATGGTTGCCTAGTTTACGTCCAAATCAAAAAGACTGGCAACAAATACTAGAGAGTTTAAGGCAATTATACCTGCGAGGAATAGAAATAGATTGGTCGGGATTTGACGAAGATTATACTCGTAATAAGGTAATGCTACCTACTTATGCCTTTCAACGACAACAGTATTGGGTAGAAACTCCAAAAACGGCAAATCGGCAAAACACAACTTCAGAAAGTAACTCGACTTCGATTGTTCAACTGCTAAACCAAGGAAATACTCAGCAATTAGCTCAACAGCTAGAAGAAACAGGACAATTTCTACCAGAGCAAGTGAAATTGTTGCCGAAACTATTGGAAGTATTGGCAAAACAGCACAAAAAAGAATTGATTGAAGATGCTGAAAATACCATAGACGAATTGCTTTATCAGGTGCAATGGCAGCCATTAGAAGCTAAAAATCACACTGCACTCGAACATTCTCAAACATCGCCATCAAATCATTGGTTAATTTTTGCCGACACCACAGGAGTGGGAAAAGCGATCGCTAAAAGTTTACAGCAGTCAGGCGATCGATGTACTTTAGTCTACAGTGCAGATAGTTACCACAACTCAGAAACAGGAATTTACTATCTCAATCCTTCTAACCCTAGTGAATTTGAAACTTTATGCACTGAAGCGATCGATTGTAGCCAAGATAATTTAACCAGAATCATTCATCTGTGGAGTTTAGAAGCACCCCCAACAGAGCAACTGACAATTCCCGCATTAGAAAAAGCACAAATATGGGGCTGCGGTAGCGCACTACATCTAGTACAAGCTCTCAGTAAACAAAAGTTCTCTAACTATCCTCAACTATGGTTGGTAACTAGAGGCTCTCAACCAGTATCATCAAAAATCTCACCCGCGCAAACTCCTATTTGGGGAATGGGTAGAGTTATAGCTTTAGAATATTCCCAACTGTGGGGAGGGTTGATCGACTTAGATCCAAAATCCTCAGAAGATGAAATAGAAATGCTCCTGGGACAAATAAAAAGCCAGCAACAAGAAGATCAGATCGCTTTTCGCGATCGCCAAATTTATGTAGCCCGTCTAGTTAAGCAACTTTTAGCAGAAGGATCTCAGCCGTTTAAATTGCGCTCTGAGGCTACCTATTTAATTACTGGGGGAATGGGAGCATTAGGTTTAAAAGTAGCCCAATGGATGGTACAACAGGGTGCTAGACATCTAGTCTTAACTAGTCGTCGGGGAATTTCAGCCGACAACCAAGACGAGATAGTTTCTCTAAAACAAACGGGAGCTAAAGTGCTGGTGTATCAAGCTGATGTTTGCTCTACGGGCGAGATGAACGCCTTATTTGAGGAAATGCGTAAGTCTATGCCACCTTTAAAAGGAATTATTCACGCTGCTGGAGTTGTGGGATTTCAACCCTTAAAAGAAATTCAATTGAGCCAGTTGGAAACGATGCTGTCCCCTAAAGTTGTCGGAGGCTGGATGCTGCATCAATTAACCCAAAAAATGGAATTAGACTTTTTCATCGGCTTCTCTTCTATTGCTGCGGTGTGGGGGTCTACAGGTCAAGCCCATTACGCTGCTGCTAACCATTTTCTTGATGGATTAGCCCATTATCGTCAAGGGATTGGATTACCAGGCAAAAGTATTAATTGGGGACCTTGGGATGGAGGAGGAATGGCAGATGGAACACAAAACTTATTAAACCGCATCGGTGTAGAGCTATTACAGCCAGAGCGAGGGGTTGTGGCTTTAGGTAAGCTTTTAGCGGAAAACAGCCCTCAAACTACAGTAGCTCGCATTAATTGGAATTTATTTAAACAAGTGTATACGGCTAAAGGAAAGGGTTTACTATTAGAAGAAATTGCCAGCAAACCATTACAAAAACAGCAGTTATCATCTAAATCTTCAAATATTTTACAAAAATTGGAGGGAGTATCAAAAAAAGAAGGTTTCGACCTATTGAAAACATATATTCAAACTGAAGTTGCCAAAATTTTGAAATTAAAAGATTCGTCAATGCTTTCTCAAAACCAAGATTTTTTTGAGATGGGTATGGATTCTCTAATGGCTTTAGAATTTAAAAATGAACTTGAAACTAGCTTGAATTGTTCTTTACCTGCTAGTTTCGCATTTGAATTTCGTAATATTAATGATGTTTGTCGATATATAGCTGAAAAAATATTGCCTTGTAAATATTCAGGCAAATATTATTTAGGACTGGACAAGAACTTGAAAAAACAAGAAAAATTAACTACAGAGATGTCGAAAATAAATATAGATATTAACTCGAATATAACTACGGAAAAAGCCGAAGAAGTTCTAAGCAATTTAGATAAAATAGCTAATGAAGAAGTAAGTATATTACTAAATTGTTTATTATCAGATGATGTACGAAAAGTCTAAAATGGAGAAATTTAAAGTCAATGACCAAACTACATGGTGGTCAGCAGACGAAACAGTAGAAATAGAAGACCCAAAATTAGGCAAACTCAAAGTTAGCACTGGAATTTAGACTAAATAGGGTTTGCTGAAAAAGTCAGCGGAAAAATTGACAATAATCAGCTTGTTTAAAAGATAAGTTTTTCTGTTGACAACTACGATGTAATATCAATTTTAGCAATAGAAAAATCAATTTTCGTCAACTTTTTTTATTTCTTGATTAAAACTTAGTAAAGCAGACTCAAAGCCAAATTGACAAGCTGGTAAGGTAGTGGGAATTTTTGTAATTATTTCTGAAGTTATAGTGTTTCCCTGTTG
>NZ_LR214092.1 GCF_900659865.1 Hyella patelloides LEGE 07179 | reverse complement strand
CCCAATCTTTTGAGCATAGTTTAAAAGGAGTACCAAAAGTCATGCATCAGCTAACAACTATTAATGACGCAATCAATCGTATTAATCTTAAATATAATACCTTAGTGGAAGTTAATCAAAAAAGTAAACAAATAGAACAAATAGGACTACAAAATATTCAAGAACAGTTGGCTGAGCTGGTGCAAATCACGAAAAACAATCATAGTTAAATATTACCTACTATTTATTATTTATTATCTATCAATTAGCTATGACTATCAAAAAAAGAATTAAATACCAAGAGGTGGCTGAAGAAAATTTAAACGTTTGGCCCTCTTTTACCGATCTAATGGCTAATGCTTTTATGATTATTAGCCTGTTTTTATTATTAGCTTTGTTTAAATCTTTATTTCTTAAATATACTGCCGATGAAACCCAGCTTAATCTCAGCACCAGCGAGCAACAAATAATATTATTACAAAGAGAAATCGCACTACTAGAAAGAGAAGCAAAATCAAAAAACGAAACCATAAATCGCTTAAAAGAAAACTCTGGTAATCTTAGTAGACTTTCATCAGAATTACAAACTTTACTAGAACGCAGTAACAGCAGACTCAATATCGTTGAATCAGAAGTAGAACGCTTAAAATCCGCTCCTCCTATAGTAGTAATTCAAGACTCAGGAGAATATCAATTTGCTTCAGGTAGTGCCACATTACCCCAAGAGTTAAAAAACTATATCTCGATAGACTTAGTAGAACGTATCGAACAAATTAGCCGACAGCGCAATCTTTATGTAGTAGAAATTATCGGTCACACAGACGGACAAGTTAATTTTAACGGTGCTAGTAACTTAGATCGACAATTAGAATCAGTTGCTCAAGGAAAACAACCCATTAGTAGTCTAACTCCAGGCTCTAACGCCGATCTTGGCTTAATGCGAGCCTTAGAAGTAGTAAAACAATTACAATTAGCACAACAGCAAGGACGTTTAGCAGGAGTACAATTTAGAGCTTATTCCGCAGCACAATTACAGTTACCGACTGGGGACTTTGCTGGTACCAATCGTGACCCTGACGCTAACAGAAGACGCATCGAAATTCGCTTCTCTCCTTTAGGGAAAGCTGAAACAATTAGGTAGTGTTTTGAAGCTGCCACGCGTCCGTTACGCCAAAGACTTGGGAATCGGTTCAGCATTTTCTGGAACTCGATATCTAGGCACTAAAAAGAGGTTCAGCCATAGCCAAACCTCAAAAAAAACAATATTTATTTGATTACGACATCTGCAATAGATAAACCAAGATAAATAGCACCAACCAAATTACATCAACGAAGTGCCAATAAATCTCTGCTGCTTCAACACCAAAATGGCTGCTACTGGAATAATGCCCTTCAGTTCGAGAACGCCACAACACAGAAAGTATTAATAATACCCCTACTGTAACGTGTAAACCGTGGAAACCAGTTAAAGCATAAAAGCAACTAGCAAATAAGTTAGTAGTCAGACCAAATTCGGCATTAAAGTATTCATAGCTTTGTCCTAGTAAGAAAGCAACACCCATTACAGCAGTGATTCCGAACCACAGTTGCAGTCCTTTAATATCATTCTTTTTTAGTGCAACTTGTCCTTTATGCATTACAAAACTACTAGCTACTAAGACAACAGTGTTGATAATGGGTACTAGCAATTCTAATTCTGGTGTGCCTTCAGGGGGCCAAACGGGCATGATTGCCCTATAAATTAAGAAAGCAGTAAAAAACCCAAGAAAGGTCATACTATCAGAAATTAGGAAGAGAATAATCCCAAACATCCGATGATCTGGATGTCCGTGATGTCCACTTTCCTGTTGGCTATCAATTACTACTTGAGATTCGTTTACGGCTGAACTTTGCATATTTGTTGATTATTCGTTAGTTGTTAGTGACTAATTGTTAATTGCTAATTATTAATTGCTAATGGGTATTTATGGACTAGGTGGGCAATGCCCACCTACTGATTACTGATAAACAATAACTGTTAACTGCTACCTGCTACCTCGGCTAACATATCGTCTACTTCTTCATCTCCATCAACACTTTCTGTGTCAATACCATAATCATAAGGACCTGCCCACAATACAGGTTCTTCTTCAAAGTTTTCAATAATTGGTGGAGAAGAGGTTTGCCATTCCAAAGTTAAAGCCCGCCAAGGATTACGAGGTGCTTTTTTGCCTTTCCAGAGACTCCAGAAAATATTAATCAGAAAAGGAAATGTCGATACTGCCAAAATGTATGAGCCAATTGTTACCAATTCGTTCATGGCTTGGAATTTAGGGTCGTACAAAGCAATACGGCGGTTCATTCCCTGTAAGCCCAAAGGATGCATGGGTAGGAAGGTAAGATTAAAGCCCACAAAAGTGAGAATAAAGTGAATTCTACCCAAAGTTTCGTTAACCATTTTTCCCGACATTTTGGGAAACCAATGATATACCCCTGCAAACAAAGCAAACACTGACCCACCAAATAAGACGTAGTGGAAGTGAGCCACAACAAAATAGGTGTCGTGGACATGAAGGTCAAAAGGTACAGATGCTACCATAACCCCACTCAAGCCACCGATGAGAAAGGAAGAAAGAAAGCCAAGAGCAAATAGCATGGAACTATTAAGGCTGATTTTTCCGCCCCAAATAGTCGCACACCAACTAAATACCTTAATTCCTGTGGGTACCGCAATAATCATGGTGGTTGCCATAAAGAACATCCGTAACCAACCAGGAGTACCACTAGAGAACATATGGTGCGCCCAAACGATTAAACCGAGGAAGCTGATAGCTAAACCTGAATAGGCGATCGCTCTGTAACCAAATATCGGTTTACGGGCATGAACTGGCAATACTTCCGAAATAACCCCAAAAAATGGCAAAACCATAATATAGACGGCTGGATGGGAGTAAAACCAGAACATATGCTGGTAAACAATCGGGTCGCCTCCCCCTGCTGGATTAAAAAATGCCGTTCCCGCAATCAGATCGAAAGAAAGTAAAATTAGGGCTGCTGCTAAGACGGGAGTACCTAAGATAACAAGTGCTGAAGTAGCTAACATTGACCAGCAGAATAAGGGCATACTGTGGATATCCATATCAGGCATCCGCATTTTTAAAATTGTTGTGACAAAATTAAACGCCCCTAACATTGAGGAAAGCCCCAACAGTAAGACGCTGAGAATCCAAATTTCTTCGCCCCAGACACCACTAACCAAGCTGAGAGGAGGATAGGATGTCCAACCTGCTTGGGGTGCGCCCACAAAAAAGCTGCATAGGAAAAAGATTCCCCCAGGAGGAATAATCCAAAAGGCTATTGCATTCAGTCTGGGAAATGCCATATCGTCCGTCCCAATCATGAGAGGAATCAGATAGTTAGCAAAAGCAGCCCCCGCAGGAATAATCCAGAGAAACAACATAATTGACCCATGCATGGTCATTAATTGGTTATAAAATTCTGGTTGAACAAGATCGGGATCGGGTGTTGCGAGTTCGGTACGCATGACCTCAGCCATCGCACCACCTACGAGATAAAAGAAGAAAGCTGTTACAAGATATTGCACACCGATCACTTTATGATCGGTACTAAAGCCAAAATAATCTTGCCACTTTCTTTGTGGATGTACCTGTTCCATTATTGATTATTGATTATTGATTATTGATTATTGATTATTTAGTTCGTTGTTCGTCTTTTGTCCGTAACTGCTGAATGAATAATCATCGATCGCCGATAAGTGCTACATCACCATCTGTTTCAACTTGGGCAAAAGTGTTATCTTGTATCCACTGTTGATAATCTTCTGTCGAGTGTACGGTGATCGTAGTTTTCATCCCACCGTGGTATGCCCCACAAAGTTCAGCACAGATTACAGGATATTGACCAGTTCTAGTGGGAGTAAAGGTTAATAAAGACTCTCTACCTGGAATGACATCTTGCTTGATGCGAAACTCTGGCAACCAGAAAGCATGTAAGACATCTCCCGCAGTCATATTTAGCTTGACTGGACGATCTACTGGGACGTGTAACTCTCCTGAGACAGTACCAGTTTCGGGATAGTTAAAAATCCAAGCATATTGAATTCCATTGACGTTAACTTCTAAAGGTGGGGTTTGTTCGCCTTCAGGGGATTGACCCAAACCAAGAGCCAAACGAGAATTATCCATAGCCAACAACTGAGAACTTTCCATAGTTTCTTCTGCCATCATTTGCTGATGGTCATGGGAAGCCATCGGATCGAGTCCTCCCATAGTGTTATAAACTTCAAAGCTATAAATGGCTAGGATAAAAACAATTACAGTAGGAATTGCTGTCCAAAGAATTTCTAAAGGGACATTGCCTTCAATTGGCGGTCCATCTGTAAGATCGCCTTCTTTTCTGCGAAATTTAATTACGGAATAAACAATTGCCCCTTCCACTATTAAAAATAGCCCTGTCGCGATGGTCATCATCAAATTAAACAGACCATCAACTTCAGAGGCTTCTTGGGAAGCTGCCACAGGCATTAGTCCATGATTTTGACCGTACCAAAGGCTGATTAGGGTAAGGGCAACACCAAGGATAAGAGTAAGAATGTTACTGGGGATATTCACGGCTCTTTCAGAAATTAAGTGTTTTGTTTATGAACAAGGTTTTACAGGAAGATAAAAGAATTTTTTGGTTACTTTCTCTTTAGTAGTACTTGTCCCTCTTTTATTGGTTGACAAACTGCACTGTATTCAGTTTCAGACTGGGCTTGTTAATTGAATATTGAGAAAAAATTGTGAATATTGAGAATATTGAGAAAAAATTGCCATACATAATATTGATTATTGTCTATCTATTAGGTTAAGACAAACTTCGCTTTAAAGAGTATTTAATCCGATAACCTTAGCAAATTCTTAGCTTTTTTTTGAGGTTTATTATTATTTGTTAAGTAATATAAATAAAAATAAGTATTTGTTTAAATAATCGAGTTATCAGAGTCTTGCAAGGCTAAAAAATTAGTTTTTTCTTTAGGTTTTATTGGGAGTTGTTGAAGTAGAAAACAAGCACCTATAATATTTTCTCTATGCAATTGTATCGCTCAATATTTAAGTAAATCTGAAGAATATCCAAAACGAGATATCTTTGTAGAAAAAGGTCGCTACAGTATAAAGAAATAGCAATTCCATAAATAGTACTCTGTATTTATAGTTCCAGATGACAGAATCGATATTACAATCTTCTAAGAAATCGTCTTTAAGGATACAACCTCAAGTCATTATTCGTCGTTTAGTTTGGAAAATTGCGATCGCAACTTTATTACTCATGGCGGTGGGTAGTGCGACTAGAGTAATGAATGCAGGTTTAGCCTGTCCTGATTGGCCTCTTTGTTACGGTCAACTTGTCCCTACTCAACAGATGAATTGGCAGGTCTTTTTAGAATGGTTTCATCGCTTAGATGCTGCGGTAATTGGCTTTAGTGCGATCGCTTTAACTGGCTTATCTTGGTGGTGGCGGAAAGATTTACCCCAGTGGCTTCCTTGGGCTAGCAGCTTTGCTTTGTTTCTCATTGTCTTCCAAGGCATTTTAGGAGGACTAACCGTAACTCAAATGTTGCGTTTTGATATTGTCACCGCCCACCTGGGTACAGCCCTATTATTCTTTTGCACCTTGATTGTTATTGGTACTACCTTGCTTCCTTTTCAAAGTACGGGAGTGTCCCATTCTTTGGCTAGATGGGGTATGGTTGCTGCGGTTTTAGTTTATCTGCAAAGTCTCATTGGTGGGTTAGTTGCTTCTCGCTGGGCTTTGCATCAGTGTTTTGGCGGTTTTCAACTTTGCCATGTGATGAATGGTCACATAATAGGTGTTTTTCCCCCAACGATTATGACTATAGTGGTCGTTTGGTTAGCTTGGCGTACCCCTGCCTTATCGGGAATTTTGCGAAAATTAGCTACCATTGCAGCAAGTTTGGTCACTCTCCAGATTATTCTGGGTATTGCTACTTTTAGATTGCATTTACAAGTTGAACCTCTGACGATTACCCATCAAGCTGTGGGTGCAAGTCTATTAGGAATTTTAGTTGCTTTTACAGTGCTAGCAATTAAAGATACAAAATGTGAACTCAAAAGTTAAAAAGTTTTGAACAGTTTTGAACACTTTAGTTGACTGGACTACAGTTTAATCCTCTCAGCCCACTTAACTAAGAACTAAACTTGAAAACATCAATCGTGGAACATTTATCAATCCACAGTCAACACGGGAGTGGAATCTGCTTCTTAACAGTCACGCATCGGGAAGCATTCCCAAGTCCGCGACTGCGTGGGTTTCCCGCGCAGTTTAAGTCGGACGCTTGCACCCAATGCGACGGGTATAAACGCCTTAAGGCGACGCGGTCAGAGGAAGGCCCCGCCTTGAAAAGACGGGGCCTTCCTCTGACTTCGTGAGTTAGTGCGGTCTTGGGCGGGGCAGAAGAGTTCTGCCTTCAGAAGACAGAATCAGCCCCTTGGGTTTCCCTCAATGAGCAACTAACGAACCCTTTAGGGGGTCTGACCTCATTTCCTCCCGTGAATTTTAATCAGCCATAGATTGAATGTAGAAAAGACTTGAGTGTCCCCAGATTACCAACTCATAGGGGACTTACAGGCTTTAAGAAACACAAATATGAATCAAAATTTAGGAATAATAACTATGATTGGCAGCAATATCGCCCGTCAACACAACAATTTACTAGACACCATCCGCAATTATTACCAACTAACAAAACCCCGCATCATACCACTATTACTAATTACCACGGCAGCTTCAATAGCGATCGCCTCCCACGGTAAAATAGATCCCATATTGCTATTAGTAACTCTCACAGGAGGCACATTAGCAGCAGCTTCAGCACAAGTCATGAATTGCATCTATGACCGCGACATTGACTATGATATGGTGCGGACTCGCAAACGACCTTTACCTTCAGGAGACATTCAACCCTA
>NZ_LR214091.1 GCF_900659865.1 Hyella patelloides LEGE 07179 | reverse complement strand
TTGTCCGTTATAGGTTAAGAGGTATGCCTGTCTGTCGCCTAAATTTACGGGACGTTCGCTGGCTTCTAAGTCTAGTTCTAATAATCCATCGCTACTTTGATAAACAGAAGCAGCATTTGCAGATGAGGATGGTAAAGGTTGACTGGACATAGTTTCTTGACGCAACCAACTACCCGCTATCGCTGCTCCCGTACCAGCAGTGCCTAAAACAATAAACTGGCGACGGTTAAATTTAACCATAATTAATTCGGTTAGAGAACCTGTTGAATTCAGTAAGATTGATATTCCTTAAATACTTCGACTTCTCCCTTGTTATTAAACGCCAATACTTGAAATGGTTGTTTGATGTCTCGCGCTTCCATTCCTGGCGTTCCGATGGGCATCCCAGGTACGGCTAAACCAGCTAGTTGAGGTTTTTCAGTTAGAAAACGTTTAATATCATCGGCGGGAATATGACCCTCCATTACATAACCATCAATAATGGTTGTATGACAGGATGCTAATTCTGAAGGGATATTGTGCTTTTGCTTTAAGGCTTCCATCTCGTCAGTTTTGATATCTTCGATTTTGAAGCCATGCTTAAGAGCGTGTTCTACCCAGACACCACAGCAACCACAGGAAGGAGATCGATATACGGTCATTTCTGTTGTTCCTGAATAATCTGGTTCGGTTTCTTTGTCCCAAACACTCACTAAGGTAGCTAACTCACGGTTGTCATTAGCAACCGCAGAATTACTGCCTCTGGAAGTCGAAGTGAAATAAAAAGTTCCGACCACTATCCCTGCAATCGCCACTACAGTAATAGTTATTTTAGATAAGAGTTTTGACATTCTTAATTCAACTAATAATTGAGTTTTATTGGATTTCTATCTTAAACTCTCTAGTCTGGTAGAGAGTCAAGTAAATCTATATCAGTTTCAGCTTCAAAAGTGATGGGGGATGTGATTACTACGTCATCTCAATTTTTCCCGATGTAGCATTAGTTTTAATACCGCTCAAACCCAGAACAGGAGGCTCAGAAATCGCCGAAATTACTGCTAAGTATGGCTCATAAGTCTCGTTAATCAGTACAGGGAAACAACTGTAATTATCGGCTTATCAAATATTCTGATAAGTCCCCCAATCACTCTGAGTCTATGCTACCGTAAGGGTTTCATTGATATGGGATCAATTTTCTTCTTCAATTAACTTCTCTAACTTTGCCAATAACGATTCTAACTGTTGACGCTTAGAGGCATTACTCCAAAGATTTTTAGCTTTCTTCACTTGTTTATAAGTATTATCAAAACGAGTTTTTAATTCCGATTGTTGTTGGGCTGGCTTTAACTCTTTAATTAGTGAGCGGATTTGACTCAAAGATAGAGAAGATGCAATCGCCTCTTCGAGTAATTGGGCTCTCTCAGTTTCATCTTTAACACGAGCAATTGCTTTAGCTTTGGTATATTCAATCTGACCACTTCGCAGAGCAGAGAGAACATCTTCAGGTAATCTGAGTAAAGGTAGGCGGTTAGAGGTAAAAGATTCCCTGTTCATCTTGCCCAAGCCAGTAAAAACTTGATTCACTGACTCAATTTCTGAATTACTGATAACGTTATCAGTAATTTTTCCAGCAGTAGCATTTTGCATTTGATAGAGGAGAGAAACAACCTCTGTAGTTTCAAATTCTAGCTTCAGAGCTAACAATTTTAAAATGCCTTCTGTCTCTTCTACTGGATTTAAATCTTCTCTTTGCAGGTTTTCGACTAAAGCCAGTTGTAGAGCTTCTGTGTCAGTTAGTTCTTTGATAACTACAGGAACGGATGCTAAAGATGCTCCTGTAGCTGCTCGATAACGCCTTTCTCCTGCCACTAATTCATAGTTCCCATCTTTTAGAGGACGAACTAATAAAGGTTCTAAAATACCGTGTTCTTTAACTGATAAGGTTAGTTGTTCTAGTTTGTCTGGAGCAAAATAGCGTCGGGGTTGCTGGGAGGGTAATTGAATTTTCTCGATGGGAATAAAAGCATTAGTCGGCTTGGGTGCAGTTTCACCGATATAAGCATCTATTCCTTTAAGTTTGTGACTGTAGGGCTTGTTGCGTCTGCTATTCATGATAGTTTGGTTAGAGCGATTGCAATTTGCTTAAGAATTTTAACGGCGGGGTGTTTGGGTTGAAAAATAGCTAGAGGTTGTTTGTCTTCGGCTGCATCAGCAAAAGCAGTCGAGCGAGGAATGGGTTTATAGACTGGTGCTAGTATCGCTAATTGTTCTTGAATGGCGTTGAGGGTGCGTTCGTCTTGGGTATTGCGAGCATCATACATTGACGGGATAAAACCAGCAATTTGTAAGTGACGGTTGGGTAGAGAGCGAACACGAGTAACGGTAGAGAGTAAAAGTTCTGCACCCAAAAAAGATTTGTATTGAGTTTGAATTGGCACTAAGACATGAGTAGAAGCAACTAAAGCAATATAGCTGAGAATGCCAAGGGAAGGAGGACAGTCGAGCAAAATAAAATCATAGTTATTTTGAATTGGTTCTAGAGCATACTTTAAGCGCAGGTCACGCATATCGGCTACAACTAACTCCAATTCTGCCGAACTAAGGTCAACGGAAGCAGGAACTAAGTCGAGTCCGTGGATATCTGAGTGAATGGGTAGTTTCTTTTGGTCAATAACCGCATCATAGATAGTTGACTCTAATTGCTCTGGCTCAAGACCCATAAAGTTGGTTAATGTAGCTTGTGGATCGAGGTCGATTAAAAGAACACGGTAATTCTGCTTTTTTCGAGGTGGGGAAATCTGAGACAGGTGATAGCCGAGGTTCATAGTTAGAGTAGTCTTTGCTACTCCGCCAGCTTGGTTAAACAGGGCGATGATTTTGCTCATCTATCAATGATTTGGTTTTACTCTTCCTAGAGTAATCCCAATTTTACTGAGAGTAGGTTTTGTTTTCTGAAAAATTAAGCTCAAAAACAATTAATAGTCAGAAAAATTTCTAGCTAAAACCTTGTTGCTAATTAAATCTATTAGGTTTAGGGTAAAAAATAAAGCCTATAAATAATCTTGGAGTTCCGAACGACGAGACATTAATAATTAATAGTTGTTCTCAATTTTTATTAACTATAGAGGAGATTTAATAGCTTCTACGTAAAATTATGTAATATTGGTTGCAAGAAGAGTACTTCCAAAAACTAAATGAACCAGACATCAGTTAAAACTCTGGTCTTAAGCGAACCCCTACCGTTAACGATTCATCCTGCTGCGGTGTATCTGAGGAGTCTGAGTCCTGGTTCAAAACCTACCATGACCACTGCCTTGAATGCAATCGCATCTTTATTGAGTGACGGTCAGTGCGATCTCTACACTCTAGATTGGGCAGCCATTAAATATCGGCATACCGCAGCAGTGAGAGCTTCTTTACTGGAAAGATATGCACCCTCGACAGCTTCTAAGATCATGTGTGCGTTTAGGAGGGTACTGGATGAGGCTCGTAAGTTGGGGTTGATGAGTGCTGCCGATTATGCCAATGCGATTGAATTACCCAGTATTCGGGATACCAGGAAGCTCAGGGGTCGGGCTTTGAGTCGGTCGGAGATTACCGCATTGATGAGAGTATGCATAGAAGATGAGAGTAAGTTGGGAGTTAGAGATGCTGCTTTGATTGCTATTTTAAGGGGTGCGGGTTTACGACGGGGTGAGGCAGTCAAGCTGAAGGTCAAAGATTTTAATTCGGAGACGGGAGGACTGGAAATTAACCGTGCCAAGGGTGGTAAAAGTCGGCTGGTGTATTTGCCTGAAGTTGCCCTCTCTTATGTAGAAAATTGGTTAGCTATCAGAGGTAAAAGAGCAGGTGCTATCTTGTGTCCCATTAGAAAGGGTGGAGCAATCGAATTTAGACATCTGAGTTCTCAAGCGGTGTTGTTGATAGTGCAGAAACGAGCCAAGCAAGCTGGTGTAGAATCCTTTTCTCCCCATGATTTTCGTCGGACATTTTGTAGTGACTTGTTAGATGCAGGAGTAGATATCGTTACCGTACAGAAACTAGCTGGTCATGCCGACCCCACCACTACCGCTAAATATGACAGGAGAGGGGAAGAGATTAAAAGGAAAGCGGTTCAGAAGTTGCAGTTTTAATTATGAAAAGAATTCACACCACCAAAGAAGAGCATCGGTACTGCGGGCATCAGTTTTTGGTTTTTAACCCCTCTGACAATCAGCCCGACCTCCATTCTGGAAAAAATCGGGCTTTTGTTAAGGAAAGTGACTCAGTATCAGCAAGTACTCAACCCCTGAATTCCACGTTATGAATACAGGAGAGTAGTCAAAAAATTACTCTTCTCTATATTGTTTAGACTGTGAATAAGCGACTGTTGTAGTCCCTTCATAGGACATTGCGCCATAAGGCGTAACAAGATAAGGCTTTCCGTCAAGGGTTACATAGGTGCTTGTATCCTTTGCTTGACAGTCTTTGATCGCTCGATTCATCTTTTCTATCTCTTTGGTGAGATACTCGGAGCTTGCTAATTCTGACTGAGAAATTTTGGCACGAGAGTTACTCAAAGTTTTCATAACTCGCCACCTCCTTTAGCTACTAATTATGAGGCTACACTTATAGCATAGCCTTAATTAAGCAAGCCTCTTAGCTAACAGCGAATTCAGTAATTTGTCGTCTTGGCAATGATTTATAGGCTAAAACGATATTTTCTTTGGGAATCCCCATATTGGCTAATTCATCAGCAATCCCCTCTTCTGTACCATCTCTTTGTATCCAAAGTTTATTGTCAATGATATCTATGTGGATTAATACGCCATAGATGCGTTGTTCTGATAACCATCCTGTCTCTACTAACAAGTAGCGATTGTTTTCTCGATCTAGAATAAGCTCAATCTTGGTGCGTTCTGTCTCAGGCTGCACTGTCAAATCGCTACCTTCTAAAAACTCGGCATATTCAGTTAGCAGTTTTTCAATAATTTCTCCCTTATTAATGCTTAAGTTATCCATCTGACTATTTCCTCTTTTATGGGGTCAAAAGTGAATACTTGAATAATGTTATCTTCTAATAAAACTTTACCTGCTTCCTGTTCAAAAACAGTCTGACCAACTTCTTCAGTTACTGCTAAATAAAAGAAGGCAGAAGAATGAAGGCAGAGGGCAGAAGTTTACTTGTTCAGAAGGGGTTTTTACCCCCACTGAACCCAGTCCGCCTTTAGAAGACGGGGTTTTAAACCAAAGGGATAAGTTAGAAGTAGAGCCATCTGCCATCTGCCATCTGCCATCTGCCATCTGCCTTCCAAGGCGGAAGCCTTGATAAAGTTTTCGTTCTGGTTCGTATCTTTGAAGAAGACGGTCGTATAAAACAAATTGCCCTACAGCTTCTTCTAGGTCTTTCATATCAGAAGCTCGTCGAAAACTTTTAATTTCTACTGCTATTTTTTCCGTGTCTTTTGTAGCTGCTATTAATTGTTCTGCTCCTAAATCGATAAATAAATTTTTCCCTTTTGTTAAACGAAGACGATAAGGATCGTGGGTGATTGTCCACCCTGCTTTAATCATGGCATTTTTTACTGTCTCATGATAAATATCTTTGGCTGGCATATATTTATTTGGCTCTACGATATGAATTCACTCTCTGTTTTTGCCATAAGCTAAAAATAGAAAAACTATTCAACTTTTTTTGGGGAGAAAAGAAGCATTATGCCACTTTTACCAGATTTAGGACTTTATCTAATTGAAAACAAACTAGATAAACCTTTTAGATTACAGGTATCCAGTGGCTTGACTCTAGGAGAAGATGCGATTTTAGGACATATGATTACTGGTACGACTCGTAATTTTAGTGTTTCCAGAATTAATGAAAATCCTCTTCCCATAATCGAACAACCATTAATGTTCTCCATCTATTTAGGTCGAGGGTCACATTCTAGGGCTGAAAAAATTCTCAGGCAATTACACTCCAAAGGATTGGCTGTCGTCCCTAGATTGGATAAAAAATATTTAGTCCCATCAGGACAAGAATGGGTCGTACCGCTTCAGTATCTTAAGCCAGCAAAAATCATTGCTCGACACAAACAGAACCAGGGATTTGGGTCAGTCTCTTGATTATTGACTAAATTTTTAATCTCTAAATCTAAATGTTTTCGGAAAGAGTGAGAGTTGTCAGTTTCCTCGATCTTATTAACCAATCAAAAAGCTGGTGTTGTAAAACCATTTTTTCTTTTTGTCCTCCAGAATTCGCTAACAACATTACCATCATCTGATTTATTACCTCTCTTCCTCCTTTAATTACTTCCTCTAACAATTCCCAACATGGTTTGAGCTTGGATAATGTCTTGGGCAATGAGTCTTTATACTCAGTTTCTTCAATTTCAACTGGCTCATTTTCCGTAGTCAGGGGTTCATCTAAAGGATAAATATCCCCTTTTTGTGGGGGGGTGACTACCGACGGATTTGGCGGATCTATGCCATACTGTGTCTGCATCATAGCTTGATGAATTCGTTCTTTTGATAATCTTTCTCGTTCTTTTAATTCTTTTTCTTCTCTTTGTCGCTCTCGATACTGTAGTACATCAATAGCGAAGGATAAATCTTCAACGGTCAAACTGTAATATCTCACCTGGAGTCCTTTTCCTCCTTTGCGACGAGAAGTCATTTTTAACCCCAGTTGGTCGATTAATGTACTTAACAACCAAATAGGCGTACATTTAGGGGAAATGGTAAAACCTAAAATCGCTTTAATATGAGCGCGGGTAGCTAGAGCCATCTCGGTCATCTTGACTAAATCTGGGTCTGTGGCAGTTACTTCTTCTCCTGCTAGTAATCTGCTTAGTACCTTGGGTAAACCCAAAACATGACGGGCTAACCATAAGCCCGAATAGTTATGCCAATCCATACAGAGGGGTAAATTATCTCTTTCCTTTAAGTCTCGTTGGGCGACTATCTTGGGTGGTGCGGGATATTTTTTACCAGTGGTGGGGTCAATCATCTCACCCTCAGAGGGGGCTAAAATCGCTTCTAAGGCTATTA
>NZ_LR214090.1 GCF_900659865.1 Hyella patelloides LEGE 07179 | reverse complement strand
TTTTTTTTGACCGTGTAGTCGTTTAAAAATACGAAAGATTGATTCTAAGTACCTTTCACGAATACCGATCCCATTATCGCAGACATAGAAAATAGTCTTTACTTGGGTACCATCGGGATATTCCAACATTTTCTCAACCACAACAGGATTGTCAGCATCAAGGTAACCAATTTCGACGATCTTTTGGGCTTTTTGATTGTATTTAATGCCGTTGCTGATTAAATTAGTAAAAAGTTCGTTGACTTGAGTGCGATCGCATTCTATAGTTGGCAAAAGACGAGGAATCTTAAACTCTACTTGTTTGTCCCTAGCACTAGCATTGATTACATCTAAAACCCCTGCTACTAAATTGTTCAGATCCACAGGGCGCATTTGTAATTCTGCCCTACCCAAGCGGGAATAGTGAAGTAGGGAGTTAATCAAGTCTTCCATGCGATGAGTTAAACGCATCAAAGTATTGAGTTTATCAGTCCCGTCATCACCGAGAATTTCACCGTAGTCTTCAATTAAAAAGCTAGAGTAATTATAAATGCCTCGCAATGGTTCTTTGAGATCGTGGGAGGCGATATAGGCAAAAGCATCCAATTCGGTGTTGCTACGAGACAATTCTCTGTTTATTTGAGTGAGTTCGTCCGCTTTTCGTAGCACAATACCCACAATGGAGCTACGTAATTCCAATGCTGACTCTACTTCGCAGGCTTTCCACGGTAGAGATTTTCCTCTGACGGTTTCTTGCCATTTAGCAAAAGATTTACGGGGAGACATCCGCAAAGTTCCATCTTCGTCGATCTCTAATGATTTATTGGGATATCCTCCCCAATCTACAGTTTGAATTACTTCTGGGCGAAACCAAATAATCAAGGTTTTTTGTACTCTAGAAATTAGTAAAGCGAGTAAACCACTAGCAACAGCTTTTTCTTGTTCAGCATTAGGATAAACTTGCGCTAGAGAATTTGTTTCATAAATAACATCTTCATCAAATTGAGTTTCTAACCAGGGAAGCATGGCAGTTATGGTTTCTTTGTCTGGAGTGTTGCCAATGAGGGTAATTTCTTCGCCAAAAAATAAAGCGACACCACTCGCACCCACTAAATCTAATAAATGTTCGGGATTTTGGGTTAAACCTGCTGCTAATTCTTCTGCTTGGGAAATGGTTTCGATAAAGTGGGATTGAATGGACTTGAGTTTCATTCTGTAGTCATAGTCTTGACTATCTTCTTTGGCAGCTAACTCAAAAGAAACCACTTGTCCAATAAACTCGCAAACAGTACGAATCTCGTAAGGGATTTTCTTAGGTGTATGGTGGTGACAAGCAATTAATCCCCAAAGTTGTTTATTTTGAATTAAAGATATAGACATGGAAGCTGCCACGCCCATATTACCTAAATACTCAGTATGCAAGGGAGAAACGCTACGCAATACTGACATACTCATATCGAGGGGTTTATTCGTTAGAGGATTTAATTGAGGAGTCAATCCTACTGGTTCGTAAGTAGCATCGGAAATTAGACGTAGATAATTGATAGTGTAGAGATATTTTGCTTGTCGAGGAATATCAGTAGCAGGATAGTGTAAACCTAAAAATGGTTCTAGTTCTTCTTTGGCAGCTTCGGCAATTACTGTCCCCGCACCTTCTTCGTCGAAACGATATACCATAACACGATCGAATCCAGTTATTTTCCTCACTTCTGTTACAATCGCGCTACTCAATTCATCTAAAGTCTTAGTATTCTGGATTTTGCTAACTGGGATTTTAACTAATTTATAGAAATGGAAAAAGTCAACTTCTTCAGTGGCTTCAGTTTGTTCTAATTCCAAGATAATTATTTCCCCGTTACGATGAACAATCCCATCAAAGTTAAGGGTTGAACCTTCATGAATTAACTCAATTGGTAAAGGATTAATACGATCGAAGTCTTCAGATAAGCAACTAGAAATTGCTGTCACCTGTTCTTTCCCTAGCAACCCACTTAAAGGTTTATTCAACAACTCTTCGGGTTCGATCCCCAACATTTGAGCCGTATTGAGACTCACCTGCAATATCTTGTATTCGGTTGCTGATATAGCGAGTAAAACCCCATGAGGCTGAATCAAATTAGGAATATGGATCGCGAAGCGATCGCAATTATGAAGAGCGACATCCTTTAAGTTAATATCGGTAGTCGCTGCTAAAATTTCTTGAGATTTAGAATCTGAAGACATAGAAGAGTGAGGAGTAGTAACAGTTGTTTATTATAAAGCGATCATTAGTATTTAAAGTATTTAAACTCTCTATCCTTAGATAGATAGGTTGCAACTTACACAGACTATAAACTGAAGGCAAATTAACGAAGTTCTCTTGCCAACAGGCTCTAACGAGAGTATTTATCCATAGTCAATGCTTGATTTTTCCTGCTTGCTCTCAGGGCAATACACTAAGAGTAATTTCCCAAGGCGATCGCTTTTTCCAATTTCGATGATAGTAGCGATCGCTTTTTCCTTTAGTATCCCATCAATAGCTTTATCTCAAGACGAAGAGAGTATATCTACTCCGACTAAACCTGCATCGGCTATTATTCCCAGTGATGGTTTATATTTTGCTGATGTAGTTGTGAGAAACCGCCCTATATTTCAAATTGGCAGCTTACCCCAGATTGATGCCAGTGCCAGGGCAGAAATTATTAATCGCCGTCTAGCCAGCCTCCTGTCACAAAACGAAAATCCAGGTAAAGTAGAAATTGCTCCCGATAATCCCCGTAAAATTGCTACCTTGAGGGTAAAAAATCGCATCTTAATGACTGTTACCCGACAAGATGCAGAGGATTTTGGCTTAAGCACAGAAGAATTAGCTAAAAGATGGAAACAACAACTAGATACTGCTTTTGATAAACCTCCACTAGTGATCGATGTTACTCAGCGTCTCTACACAACCACCAGAGAGTTACTAAGAGATATTGTGGGCAATTTACCCTCTTTAATTGGTGCTAGCGTTGTAATCGGCATTACTTGGGGAGTAGCAAAAGGAGTGCGCTATATTGCTTATACCTGGGCCAAACAAACGGAAGGGGATTCTAACACTGAACTTTTGATCGGCAGACTTAGTTATGGTGGTGTGTGGATCGTTGGTTCTGTAATTGCCTTGGGTGTTATGGGGCTAGACTTTGGGGCATTGTTGGGCGCATTAGGGCTAACTAGCGTCGCAATTGGTTTTAGTCTTAAAGATGTGTTGAGTAACTATATTTCTGGAGTAATTTTACTAGCTGCGCGTCCGTTTCGGATTAACGATCAAGTAGTAATCGATGAATACGAAGGCACAATTACGCAAATTCAATTACGGACTACTACTATTAAAACCTATGATGGGCGAGTAGTTTATCTTCCTAATCAAGAAGTGTTCCAAGCCAGTATTGTTAATAATACCGCTTCTCCTCAACGAAGAAGTTCGGTAATAGTCGGGATTGACTATGGAGAAGATATTGGTCAGGCGATCGCGGTAATTAGTCGAGTTTTAGCAAAAATTTCTGAAGTAGAAACGTATCCCACACCAGATGTATTGGTTAAGGAACTTGCTGCTAGTACGGTTAATTTAGAAATTCGTTTTTGGGTAGACTCCCACAGAGCAGGCTTTTTAGCAACTACCTCTAAAGTTGCTCAAGCAGTTAAAGAAGCCCTAGAAGCAGCTAATATTGATATGCCGACGGACATTTATACTTTGGTTTTGCGGGAATTACCTTCACAAATTAAATTAAAAGAAAGCTAAATTAATTTAAATACATATTATTTGATATTAAAAAAAATAAACTATATATAAATTAACTTAAAGCTTAAATAAGGTTAAATCTATTCAAAAATAGAGGTAAAGACTTAATCTTTGATTGATCTTTCAAGGTTTAATTAATAATTATTTGTAACTCTAAAGATATACATCTTGATTAGGATGGCAATAGCAAAACTATTAGCTATCGTAAGTTTATTGCAGTGAGTTAGCAAAATTAACTATGTCATCCCCGATTCTGGTAGTTGAAGATAATGACGATCTTCTAGTATTATTTAAGCTGATTTTGGAGTCCGCAGGATATCAAGTAGAAACAGTGAATAATGGCAGAGATGCTTTAAAGTCTCTTGAAGAAATTCAGCCTCAGCTAATATTAATGGATATCATGATGCCAGAAATTAGTGGTTTGCAGGTTGCTCGTAATATTAAACAAAAGCAAAATTATCAATCTTTACCAATTTTATTGATTTCTGCGATCAACGATCTTAAAGATGAACAGCTACAAAACAGCAAAGCTGAGGACATTATCTATAAACCTTTCGATTTGGATGACTTGATTTTGCGAGTAGGTAGCTTGATTAGCGATCGCTATAACTCAAAGATTATGGACAGTTACTGAAAATTGACCAGAGCTTCGCCCTGTTCATTTATGAGGTATGAGGTATGAAGTATGAAGAAAAGCATTACTTCTTACTTCTTCCTTTAGGTACAAGCGGAGTTTTTTAAGACGGAATGCCGAAAACTTCATACTTCAAATTTCTGTCTTCATACTTTTTTTACACCCTCCCTTTATCGAAGATAGGGGATCGATTCCTTTAGAATCTAAAAGTTCTTGGATAAAAGGATTTTTATAGCTGAAATTACGAAATAAACTGTCTGGTTTTCTACACCATAATAATTTTTTATTTTTTTATTTGTTGTTACAATTATTAACGATAAAGGTTGATAGCTAATTAGCTTTAGCTAATGTAAAAAATTAGTAAGCCAGCCTGAGCTTTGCTCACCTACACTGTAGCTGAGACTCAAATACTTCCGATCGCTGTTTGAAAAAGCTAAATCAAATTTTAAATTTAGTTAACTGTAGATTCTTAAGTTATGGCTACTGATTTAAACTCAGATTCTTATCCGACAGCTGGACAATTAGAAAGAACTATTGCCCAAAAAGTGAGGACTTTATATCGTAACCAGTTTGGTCATCAACCAAGTAGGGTTGACTGCCATCTATTGGGAAATAAATTAGTTATATCTCTAGAAGATGTAATTACACCAATCGAAAAACTGCTGGTAGAAGCTCAATCATCTAGTCTGGTAACTCAGGTACGTGCCTTTATCGATGAAGCAATTAAACCAAAACTGCAAGAGTTAGTTGAAGAAATTTCTCAGGTTAGAGTTACTAACTGTCTTTATGATACAGCGATTGATAGTGGTTGCGCTGGCGCGATAATTATTCTAGCTAATCCTCCCCAAGTCCGTCAGGCTAAATCTTTGGCGAAAAAAAAATAGTAGTTAACAAAGAGAAGTATCTAAAATATGAGAACAAATAATATGTGAATAAATTCGAGTAATTGCCAAATCAAGGTTAGGTAAAAAAAGAGGTTCATTAGATCGAAAGGATATCGCAAAAGTTAATGAAGCTTTAAATATAGTTTTGGCTTTGTAGTAGTTTTTTGGCAAGAAATCAAAAAAATGCGCTCACAATTACTCTATCTGATATGTGAATGCTGTATTAGTATTTTATGGTCTCTACAAAGTTTTGTATCTTTACATTAGTCAAAATAATCAAACCTGAGATAGATAACATTTGGTAAAAAATATTGGATTATTAAAAATAATAAGAAAAAGAGTATCTTCTCTGAATAAAGTCAACTTTTCACTAAACATTTAGATGAGGAATCGTGTCGCCAGCAACGAAGTGTCGATCCGCACATACTTGTCCACATCACATCTATCTGTGCGCGCACCAAGCAGCTAATAACCACGAACACTATTATCATCAGTTTCATAACTTTAAATCAGCAAACTCTTGAGGTGAAGTATATATTATGGAAGAGTCTAGAAAAGAGAAAATTATCAACAATCTGCAACAAGCCAAACAAACAGGACAATTAAAAACTGAAAATATTAGAGATATTATCAGAACAGCAGTGTCTGAAGCGGTATCTGAAGTAAAAGAAGGTAGAACAGAAATTCGGAATCTCGTTCAAGAAGCAATTTCCGCAGTTGTCGAAATTTTCCAAGATAAAAAAGGAGAAATTAAAGAAGAAGTTACGGCTTCTATTGAAGGTGCGATCGAGGGTCTAAGTAACGCTAGAAGAGAAGAAATTTCTAATACTCAATCGGAAATTCAAACTTTACAAGTAAAAGTAGAAAAAGAAGAAGAAGAATTACAACAAGAAATCGACGGAGTATTAAAAGAGATACAAACAAACAATCAAGACAAGCCTACTCAAGTAACAGAAGCAATTACTTCCGCTATTCATACTGTCCAAAATAGTGAAGAAGTTGCTCTCTTACAAAAGCGTTATGCTCAATTAAAAGCGCAGTTAGCTATTATTCAGGCTAATTTAGCTGGTAGATATGGTGAAAGTTATAGCAATGTGAATCAATATCTTGATGAAGCGAAAACTTGGTATGAAAAAGCCAGAGAAAATCCTGAAGTATTTACAGGGAGGATAGAAGAAAAACAACAGGAATTTGAACAAAAATTAGGCGAAACAGGGGTTGCAATTGCCAAAAAGGAAAAGCAGGTAAAACAGCTTCTCAAAGAATTATGGAAATCAATTTCGGAAATGTTTCGCGATCGATAAAAGCTATTAGCCATTAGCTGTTAGCTATATTAGCTTTTTTAATAAAATTACCTCCCAGAGACTTAATTCTAGGAGGTTTTTATTTTACTAACACATAGACAAAATTATAATAATGATTCATGAACATAGGTATTTTTAATTGCTAAACATTAGCTTGTTCTGATTCTTTAGAGATGATCCAAAGTGCATGAATAATACCAGGAATCCAGCCTAGTAAAGTCAGCAAAATATTAATTAATAAAGCTTGGCTAACTCCCATAGTCATAAATACACCCAAGGGAGGAAGTAAAATTGCTGCAATGATCTTAAGAATTCCCATTTATATTTCCTTAATTTTTTATTGACGTAAGTAATTATCATTTTGCCTTCTCTCAATCTAGATATCTTCTATCCTCAGAAAGAAATGAACAAACTTGCAACAATTTTATTAAGTAGTACTTTACTGTTTAATGCGGTGGGATGTGATGTGGCTCGAATCAGTGCCGATTTACGTAAGAAAAAAA
>NZ_LR214089.1 GCF_900659865.1 Hyella patelloides LEGE 07179 | reverse complement strand
TTTTTTCGCTTACTTTTTCAGCAAACCCTATACTAGGATTTGTGTTAGTTCTTGGGATGGGTATTACTATTAAAAAGCGGAATAAGAAACCAGTTAAAGCCTAAAACTTTTAAGAGCAGTCCATATTGCTAAAAGACAATCCCTTGGGAACGCGCGAATGTCAATATAGTTCAGTCTGGGTAGGTATCAAAAGTCATAAAATTATTTGATTTTGGTATCTACTTTGTTTGCTAAGAGAAATAAAAAGAATTTGGATTGCTGTCGATATTGAAGAGCGACCCTAGCGAGGTTTACTTGCTGAAGGAATGTACGAGTTGACCAGCTTTTGTGATTTTTAAATAAAGCTTGCGCTAAAAAGAAGCCAAAATTCACCAAATATTTAAGTATTACTAATTGCTATACAGAGATAATACTAAGGTAACACTTAAATATTTTCAAAAAAGCTTATTATGATCGATTTATTAGATATTCAGTTGGCAAATTCAGCATTACTAGATATTAGCTTAGACACCAATATTTTGGGCAGCAAAGGTAACGATACGTTAGAAGGAACGATAGAAGAAGATCGCATTGATGGCAAAAAAGAAGATGATGTCATTAATGCCAACGATGGTAATGACACCATCTCAGGTGGTCAAGGTAATGATACTATCTATGCAGGTTCGGGTAATGATTTCATTGGTGGTAATACTAAAGGGGATGACGTAATTAGGGGTCAAGGTGGTAACGATACCATCTACGGTGGTGCTGGTAATGATAGGATTTTTGGAGATGGCTCAAACTCCGATCTTACTCAATCTGCTGATGACATTATCTATGGAGGAAAGGGTAATGATACTATCTTGGGCAATCAAGGAAATGATTTCATACTTGGAGAAAAAGACCGCGATTTTCTTCTTGGTGGCTTAGGTGACGATACTGTCTGGGGCGGTCAAGGTAATGACACGATCTTTGGCAGTGAAGGAAACGACATTATTAAAGGAGATAATGGGGAGGATCTAATTTATACTGGCGAAGGAGATGATATAACATGGGGCGGTAAAGGTAACGATAGCCTTTACGCTAGCAATGGTTTGGATACGCTAGATGGCGGAGTCGGAAATGATTACATGAGAGCTAGCGGTTACGACCTACTTCGAGGCGGAAAAGGTAATGATACTCTTCTTGGCGATCCAGGTTTTAAAGCACAAGAATACAATGATACTCTTCTTGGTGGAATAGGAAATGACTACATAAGAGCTAGTTACAGTATCTTACATGGTGAAAATGGTAATGATACCCTTGAAGGACAAGGTTCTACTATGACTGGTGGCAAAGGGAATGATACCCTTAAAGGACAGGGGTCTGCTATGATTGGTGGCAAAGGTAATGATCTTTTTATCGTCAATTCTCTGTTTGGTGGCGATAGTATTGCTACCATTACGGACTTTAATCCCGCTCAAGATGAAATTAGCCTGGAAATTTTACCCGCATATTCTCTAAACATCAACTACACAGGAATCGATTCCCAAGTTTACAAAATAGATAGCTCTGGTAATAGTGAGTTGGCTTTGATCGCCGAAGGGGTTGAAATTAGCACAGCAGACATTAATTTAGTTTAGTCTTTAAGTTAGCAGTAAGTACTGATACAAAATAAACTCGTGTACTTTAAAAACAAGCAGAGGTGCGGAAGAGCTTCGGGAGCAGAGGAGAAAAGGAAAATAACCGCAATTAGTATTCACCCCTTTTACCAAATTTAATGTTGGGGAAGTCTCTATCCCAACCAAGCCCTGCTTGATTTTACTTAGCTGCTTATGAGACTAATTCTCGCGCAATAGCTAGATAGATAGAAAATTATTTCTTATTAATAAAAAACACTCAAAATACTATTTACACTAACTCCTGATATGCGAAGCGGTATCCTTTAGGACTCCCGATATGCCCTAAAGGACTTCCTTCGGTCGCGCGACGGCGAAGCCGAGTCCTTTAGGGAAGCGGTATCCTTTAGGACTCCTAGCTTTAAACCAAGTCTCTTATTACTTTTAAGAAATGGTATAAGACTAATGATGAGGATAAGCAATACTTGGCTGAAAACTTGTAGCTAATGACACAACAAACCAAACAATCATGCTCATAACAAATGTTCGCCACCATCTTCTACAATGCCTAAAGTAGAATTCCAAAACGGATATCAATTCAAAGTGACATGAAGTGCATCGACAAAAACGCCAAAAATAGCCAGTTCAAATAACGATGAATAATCTTGGTGCGTGTTCCCTAAATGAATTTTACTCGTTTCTTGTCGCATCGCAAATTGTCGGTTGTTTTGAGTGGACAAAACTCAACAAAGTTTGACCTATTCAGACTAATGATTACTTTTTTGTGGCGATACCCTTGTATAAATAAGCTGCTATCTTTGGTGAATTATCCGCGTATAGCTCTTTTAAACTGACAGTATCGAATTGATTTTCTACTATTTGTTTAATGTTACGATTCAAATGACAACCACCTGCGATCGCCTTTTGGATTGGTGTCAGTCGATTTTGCCAAACTTGAATTGTTGGTTCATTGCTCAAACCATGTTCGACAAAAAAGAAATTTCCTCCTGATTTCAATACCCGATAAACTTCTGTAAGAGCTTGTTCGACATTGGCAATACTGCATAGGGTAAAGGTACTAACTACACTATCAAATGTGTTATCAGCCATTGGAAGATTTTCTCCATTTAGCACTCTGCAATCTACAGTTATGTTGGAAGATTGGAGCCGCTTTTGGGCTAATTTATTGACTTGGGAATTTACTTCTACTGTAACGATATTTTTAAGACTTTCAGGATAGTAAGAAAGATTTAGACCTGTCCCAAAACCAATTTCTAAAACTTCCCCTTTTACATCAGCTAAAATTTCCTGACGATGCACAGCAAGATTGGGATCGGATAAAGACCAATCAAGAAGATAAGGAAAAATGTTCTCTGAATAAAATCCCATCTCTCTCTCCACACAGATATATTCTAATAATAGCCTTTTCCCGATAAAAACAGATAAATTAAACAACCCAAAAATGAATATACTGCCAGAAAAGTTCCCAAGTAGGATACTATCATTAATCCAACGTGAAAAAAAACAAATACTGAAATAGTCAGAGGCACAAGAGTAAGAAGAAAGAAGATAAGAGGTAATAGAGAGATCGCTAATAGATGAAAAGTTAAAAGATATATTGGCTGAGAACAGAAAAATGGCGCAAGAGATTTGGTGAGAAAATAGGAAAATGGAATACCAAAAACTACTAAAATTATTATCATGTATCGCCAGTTAATATTAAAACAGCAGCCATATTTTGCTATCAGATTATTAACAACTAAAATTAACACTAGCGTAGCTAATGATGAGATAAATGTAACTGTATTGACGTTCATTCCCAAAGGTAAATCTTGAAAACCAAATACTATGAAAGCCAAGAGATTGAACAATGCTATAACAAGTACAAATATCTCACGTGTAAGAGGATGATTTAGAATGGGAAACAAATTCGTTACAATTCTGTTCAACATAAGAGTTCTTTTGCTTAATGGGTAGTTAGGCTGCGATCGACATCGATTTTGCCAGACCGTTTCAAGCTATATATAGGGATTGAGCGTCAGAATTCTGCAAGTTAAATGTAAATCAGCTTACCAAAAATTGAAAATAACATTGGGGCAATTTGGTATTTTGTTAACCATTACAACACATCTTGAAATTTTTAAGACTACCGATGAAAAAAACGTTACTAATACATAATTTTGTAGCTGCTTTAGTAGTTGTCGATCTGGTTACTAGTATAAGAATTAAGAGCAATGCCACTAATATCAACAATCAAGAAAAACTAACCTTAAAATCTTCCTTAATTGCCCAAGATATAATCTGTCCTAGCTTAGACGAGGCTTATATACCTGTTAATCATCCTGTATACATCAACTTGAATCAAAAGTTTCGTGCTGAAGATAACTCTGGACGTATTTCTAATATTGTCAGAGTGGGAACTTTCGGAGCTGCTAGTTGGTCTACAAAGAAAGATTTTAATGGTCGCTATACCTCTGCACCTCCAGTGGCAATAGAGTTCAAAAGCGACAAACAAATTAAACAAGCAGTGATTGCTAATTCTGGGTTAGTTGAGATTTTAAAGTCATGGGGAGCATCTTCTAATACCGCTGAATGTCTTAAGTTTCTTTTAGCTGAATCTGGAATTTAAACGTTTTAAAAATTAAGAAACTGAAATACTATGATACCTGATTTTACTTTTATTTGGCTAATTTTGAAATTTCAATATTTCTGAGATTCTTTAGTCAAACTTTAGTCTAAACTTCAGTTAAAAGAAAAAAGCAAATTAATAGTTATCAGCTATATCGTTACAATAACAAATGTCAAAAAAATTGTTGAATAATTCTAAATTGTCTGTCAGGAGTTAAAAACCATGAAAAAAATGACATTGCCAATCTTTCTAGCTATCCTAATGTTTGCAGCAGGATGCAATAGTCAAAACCAATCGATTCAGGAAAGAACCGAGACATCTGCCGAAGATGTCAAACAAAAAGCAGAGGAAGCTTGGGAAACAGGATTCGATTATACACAAGAGCAGCAGCAGAAGTATCAAAAGGAAATACAAACTCAACTGGATGATTTTGATAACCGAATCGAAGAGCTTCGATCTGAGGCGGAAAATGCAGGAGAAGAAGCTGAGATTGCGCTTAATGAGCAGATCGAAACCTTGGAACAAAAGCGAGAAGAGGCGGAGCAAAGCCTAGAAACGTTGACATCTTCTGGAGATGAAGCGTGGAAAGAACTTAAAGGTGGACTAGACAAGGCAATAGGAGATTTACAGCAGTCTTATGAACGTGCTATTACAGAATTTGACGATCGCGTACGTTCTAATTAAATTAATATAAAGAGGATTCAGCTAACAGAGGCAATCGATCTTCTGGTTGAGTAAAGAAGCGAGTTCTTCTTTTTCTTCTGATTTTGCTGCCATCAGTCATGGTTGGTAAAGCTAGATCCACATTGTTTTTCTTCTTTATTTTCTTTTTACAAACAGTCTCTAAAATGATTTGCGGGAGCGAGAGATCGCCTGTTCTAAAGCAGTCTGTAAATCTTGAGTTAAATTACTCACAGCTTGACGACGATTCGACTGATAATCATCCCAGTAATGAGAAATCAGCAAAGGGGGCTTAACAGTAAACTGTACCCATTTCTGACCTAAAAACGGGGGATTAAGATTGGTTTGCCCTTTGAGACAAGCAATCATTTTCCATAACAATAAGAGAGTGTCGGCAAAACGTTCTACAGTGGGCTGTTCGGCAACATAATGTCCCGTAACGCTGGTGAAATTTTCCACGAGGCGCATATGCCACAGGCGCAACTGGGCTTCTGATGCTATGAGATTGGCTAAACCCCGAACAGCAGGGGCAAGACTATCGGATTCTGAGACATCCTGGCGATAAATACGCTCCCATCCAGCTTGTTCCACTCGGCGACAGCGATCGCTGATATGACCTTTGGATTGAACTCCAAAAGCTTGCTCGGCAACAGTTAATGCAGCATTTAATAAGGCTGGGAGACGAGAGGTTAATGCTTCATTTTCGGGAGCAACAGTTTGCTGATAAAACTGACTGTAAAATTTTTCCATTAAAGAGAGTAAGTATTCGGCTAGTTGAGATAGTCGCTCATAAAAAATTTGCTCTTGTTCTGGTGTGAGTGTCACTCCGTTAACCAATCCCATAATAGCTGCTGGTCTTTGCCGAAAACCGCTATCAACTTCCAGTTGAGATAAAAGTTGTTCGAGAGATTTCCAAGGTGCTTGCCAAAAATGATATTGAATGCCCAAAGGAGCGATCGCAACTTCGGCAGTAATCTGAGCTTTTTGTAAGTCTTCCCAACACCAAAAACCAAATTGAGCAATTCCTGGTTCGAGAGGGCTGATAATCTCGTTATGACCGTTAGTTGCCCCTTCTGGGGCTGCTGCTAGGGGAAATTTGCCACGAACAAATAAATCTCGAATCGAACGTAATCCCTGACGGTCTACAGAACCACGGCGAATGGGAGTTCCTCCCAACTGAGAAATTAACCAACCAACCTGTTTTCCCGCCCAAAGAGGGATTCCTCGGTCATAGATAAAATGGGTATGAACGGGAAAATTAAGAGGCTTTCCTTGTCGTTGAGCAATTTGAGGGAGTAAATTCCACAATAACTGACTGATACAAGGGGGATCGACTGTAGAAGGGTGACGAAAAGCTAACAAAAATCGCGTTTGTCCCTGCTGAAACTGCTGATAAAGCTCGATTAATTCTGTGCCATTATCCACTCTCACTTCGGTAATTCCCTGACGATAGTGCAACCATAATGGTAGTAAAGAGCGCGAGCTATGCCACACTAGGGGATTAAAAGCTGGAGGAATAAATTTTAATGGAGGTTGAACCTCAATCATAAGGAATTGCCCTGTTGTTTACAAACGGAAAAGAACATTTTTCAGCAATCATATTTTAATTGATGACACGCCCTAGACTACACGAAGAGAAAAGCGATCTCTGCCGAACCATCACAGTTAATCAGATTTTTCGGTCAAGAATTAAATGAATTACCAGATAAGCGAAAAGGAAATAACCATTATTTAAGCCTATTTTTCCCGATCGCGCAGTGCCTCGCTTCGCGAGATCGCATTCCGAAAGTCCAGATTAGGAAAACAAGAACTGAAATAACTAGAATAAGGCGATCTATTCCTATTCTGAGTTAGTCATCTACTCACTGTGCAATGCCTATTTTAATGATACTTAGTATTGGTTAAAGTTGCTCTGTGGTTAAAAACACTGGTTCTTGTGAGTAAAAATCGTCATGAATTTTCAGTAGAAACCACGGTAGTTAAATATTTTAATGTAGGTAATAATATGTATAATAAACCTCAAACCATTCTGGTGATTAATAATAGTCAAATTAATTGACTATGAATATCTCAGCATAATATTAATTTACTATATTTTGAATATTTTACTTACTAATACAATACGAGATTGGCTTAAAAACTAAACAAGATATTAGAAAATATGTCAATATATGAAAAAAAAA
>NZ_LR214088.1 GCF_900659865.1 Hyella patelloides LEGE 07179 | reverse complement strand
TTGTGATGCTGACTGGAACTCAAACCACAGACTGTTGTTTTACCGCAGGGACTTAACACCAGGGTCAAACATAGATGCGGTATGCTTTTTGGCAAATAGCGATCGCCTTTTTTGTGAGAAAAGCGGGTAGAAACTACCGTAGGGTCGAAAGGATTATCGTAACTAAAGCTAGTTGTACCGTTAGCATCTTCAACGCTGAGTAAATACTGACCAGTTGCGTCATAGCTATAAGTATTAACTTGTCCCGCTCCGTTGGTAACTGTTTCGATGCGTCCATCAGAGTTGTAGCCAATCGTAAAGCTATCTCCGTTACTATCTGAAAGTTCAGTAAGTAAATTGTTAGTGTATCTGGCACTTAAACGATAGCCGTTGCTGTATTCTACATAATCCAACTGACCATCAGAACGAAAAACAATTTTACTGCCGTTGGCTTCTTCTAGTTCGTAATGGTCAACATTCCAAGTTAAAGTTCCACTATTGCCTTCGTAGCTGCCATCGGCTTGTCGTTTAAAAATTCCTTGGTAAGAGGAATAAGGTTGTAGAAGCTGCTGTGAACTTAAGCTATAGGTACTGCTATTTAATTCTTGACTTGAAGATTGCTGTGAAAACAGAAGTTCAATTCCCAAGTTGAAAATATAAACGTTACCATCGCTATCAGTTGTTAGTTTGATGTCTCCAATAAAAGAAAAATTCCAACCGAATGTACCCAAGTTGTGAGAAGAAGAATGAGTATTATTTAGCATTTCTGGAAGAGCGAAAAAATAGTATTGAATAGAGAAAAAGTATTTAACTTCGTCGAGCAAAAATAGTTAAGTCGGTTACCAGCCTGAATGAAAGATATATTTTAAAATCGTATATAGTCCCGAGCGAATTTATATAGTATAAAAGTAGCATTATGTAGATATTTATACTATATACAAAGAAAAAACTTTTTCTTGGCTTTAAAATATCATCCAAAATATAAGATTTTTATAAAGATATTCTCAAAACATATGTTGTAGAGATGATTGACTTACAAAACTTCAATAAATATTGTATGGGTGTCATAACCTGAAGCTCTAATTAGTGGACGGGTGCTTCGCTTTAATTACTATTGAGCGGTCAAAAAATTTTATAAATTTATATAGATGATTAATCGATGTAAGATCGTAAATAGTAGAGAAATCTATAACCTATTAGCTCAATAAAATAGTGTAAAATGACAAATTTATTAGGTAAGTTTATATTAACCATAGTAGTTATTTCCATACTTGGATTTGGTTTTTTGCTTGCATATGAACCATGGTTTAAACTTTCAAAAGATTTTGGAAGTTCAGTAGAACCTCCTGAAAAAATTCTTGAACAACAAAGCTGTATACTTGGAAATACTAATATAGGTGGCTTTTTAAATATTGGTATTGCTGAGCAAAAGCTTTATCTATCTCATAAATCCCCTTTAAGCTATATTATCAAACCCTTATTAATCGAGCTAAATGCAATCACTAAAATAGAACCATGTGTTACTCCTTTTTTAAATAGTTCTTATAAGTTTTTTATAGGCGAGCCAAATATAACTACCCTGATCTTGTCGCAAGAGCTTATTGAAAAGCTTGAAAAAGATTATGGTGAAACTATATTTTCTAATGAATTGGAACAACTTAGTTAGTATGTATTGATACTTATTTCTAACTCTTTGAAAGCACTATCCCTTAGACACTTATAACATCGTCAAACATAATACAAATAAAAAACCGAAATTAACTGCGTATTTACCAAAATAAAAGAGAATCTTTACTATGCCGTCAAACAAGGGAGTTGCTACTCAAACCCCGATAATCAAATTACAGAGTAAAATACTTTGTGAAACTAGAAACTATAATTCCAAGCCCCAACCTCTTTCTTGCTGTTTCTGTTGGCTTAATATTCTCTGTCTTTCTCTCTCTACTACCTCATTCCAATCTTTACCTTGTTGTGGTGTATGACGATAAACTTCAGATTTTTCTGGAGCAACCTTAACTAAAGTTTTTGCCATTAATTTACCCATCTCATCATTATCTGTGGCAATAACTATTTCACCACCGAGTTTTGTCATCTCTTTCATAGCTGTTGATATCAGTTCTAGTTGATAATTAGAAATTGTCCCAGAGGTAGCTATATAGCGAATATGGGGATTCTCCTTACCAAACAGTTGATGATAGCTCATAGCATCAATGGCACTTTCTGTTATCACCAGACAGCGATCTGTTTCTGATTTATTGGATTGCCACAGTGTCTTAGTCCCCCCACTACTAAAACCTGTAAATTTGGTATTCTTCACCGAGTAACCAGTTAATCCATCTCCGTCATAGTGAGGAAAAATAGCATTACTGCGACTATCTATAGCAACAGTCACGATAAAGCGATCGCTCTTTTGAATAAATCGTTTGATTCCTCTATGATGGGGGATTATGGTAGCCCCAAACCCCCCATAGGCTAAAAAAGTTTTCTAGCTCTAACTTTTATCTTTTCATTCATCCTTACCACTAGGGTGCTTGTAAGCGAATCAATTTATCTTCTGGAACATAGCTGCGATACTCACCACGATCGCCGAAGACAGCTAAAATTTCTAAAGAAGAATCAGGATCGATATGTAAATCTGCCCAAGGTACAGCAATTTCTAAACATTCGTCGTATCCTGCTTCAGCGCGAGAAGCTCTCATATGCCAACGGTGATTTTCCTCTGCTTCGGCTAACCTGACTGATTCTGTAAGCAGATTAATCGCCAGATGATGGTGGAAATTATAGTTTAACGGTGCTTCGTTGGGAAAATTATCTAAAGGGACAGGGCTATTATGCATCGTTAACCCTGGATAATACCAGAACAGATGTATTTCTCCTGGGAGATCTTTTCCTAATTCAATTCCTGCTTTGAAATCAAAACGCAGATAAAAATTAAGGTGATCTAAACCGTAAAAGATGCGTTGCACGGCACTACTACGATGCATTGTACCCCTTGCACCACCAATTTCCATCCTTCCTGCTCGCTCCCAATCTTGTTCATCACCAATACCGTTAATAATGGGGTGAATAAAGCCTTGGGGATTGCGATCGCCTTTAATTTCGTGTTTCTCTACAGATCGGTTTAAAATTGGCGGAATTGGCTCGTTTAAAGCTTCATAAATGGCTCTAAGATGTTCGCGAAATAAGCTATCAAACATTTCATCATGGCTGGAAGAATGTCCTTCGCCAAACCACCAAAACCAATCCGATCCTTCTGCTGCGTATAAAGCTTCCCATGCTTCAGGGTTATTTTCTGGGGTGGCTTCGGGATGCTTGGCTAATACTTTTCTCGCATCGGTTAATAAATCCCAAGCACGATTTTTAACAGGATCGCCGATCCAGGTGGTAAAGCTACCATCTACCCAAGAACCACTATGTAATTTGTCACTGGGAATAGTTTCTCTGGGAGGAAACAGACTAATAAATTCTTCTACGGTTACTAATCTGATATCATCATCTTTACTCAATTTGCTATACAAAGCTTCTAGGAATGGTAACCCATCTTTCTGATAATATTCCCAACAATTTTCACCATCTAAAGCGATCGTAACTAACCAAGGCTCTTGTAGAGAATGTGCGCCACCTTTTTGTCTTTGCTGCAAAGAATCAGAAATTGCTTCTAAATGTCCAATCAGATCCGATGCAGCCTGGCGGGGATTCAGATTACTGTAAGTAAAACCCACCAAGTCAGAAAGACGATGATCTCGAAAGACAATTGCTAAATCACCGTGGGGTGTTTCTAAACGATAGGGACGATACATTAGTTCTGGTTCACTGACATTTCCCGCCTCATCTCGATGGAAGAAATGCTTGATACTCCAACCCAAAACCGCCTCATCCGAACAAATCCATTTAAAACCTTGTTTTTTAATATAAGGCAGTATAGTAGGGCTTACAGACTGCTCTGAGGGCCATAAACCACGGGGATTGCAGTCAAAGCGATCGCGATACATATCCCAAGCTTTTTCTAAATGCAGGGGAATATCACTTTCCCATTGAAAACGCTGTTGTGGTAATGCCATTTGCGGGACAGCTACTCTTCCTGCATTAGTATCTGCTAGTAAGGGTAAAATCGGATGGGTATAGGGTGTTGTAGTAACTTCTAACTGTCCTGCATCCTGCATCTTTTTGTGCTGGGGAATGATGCGTTGAATAATTTCTCGTTGCTTATTGTAGATGTTTCGGCGATCTCTCAAGCTAAAATCTTTGCCTTTTTTTAACCAAGTGGCAATTTCTAAATCATCCCAAAATAAAGGATCGATCCAAGCCAAGTTGTGCCAAGCGAGTAAATCTCCATAGTCTCGATCTGTCCAATTCTGGACGCACCAATTATGACCTTTTTCTTGTCGCTGATGGTATAGCTGATTGTAACGAGGATGGGGTTCAATTAAAGTATGGTAGTGACCATCGAAGAAATGCTTAACAACATATTGCTTATCTTGCTCGGTTAAATTACTCTCAGAAGTTAAAGCCAAAGCCAAATAAGGGTCAATCGCTTTACCTGCTGCATAATCTTCTAATTGCAAGATCAAAGAAGGAACTAAATTAACCGTCTGATGTAGTTTCGGATATTTTTCTAAAATTTGAACCAAATCCAGATAATCTTTTGTACCATGCAACCTTACCCAAGGTAAACGGTACAAACTCATCAAGTCAGGATTAGTCTCTCTAGATTTATAAAGAGGTTGATGTTGGTGCCAAATAAAAGCTACATACAGAGGATGAGACATAAATTAAGAAAGGAGGAGTAAGGAACGAGTCAAGAAAACTAAATTAATCGTATGGAGAAAAGTAATATTTTTCAGAATTAGATCCCGTTTTTGCGATCGCAAAAACGACCGATTCTATACTAGGTCATACTAATATGAATTATCATAATTCGTTTTTTTTGCCAAAAAACTTCTATCTAATCTATCGTGTTCGCGAGTTCATAGAATAACATCCGAGTAGCTTTGAACAAAATTCTCATCAGAGCATCCTTACCTTTGATCTTTTGCTGAGATCGCATCTCGACATATCTATCGGTTAACTTCCTACCGATAGGCGTATTGACTCTTTGACTATATGGTAATAATAGAAAAGTGGGTGAAATTTGAGCGTAAGTCTCGCGTTTGGAAAGCGAGGGAGAAGCTAAAATCCTTTTCCCATAAGTGTCAAATAAAGGTGTACAATGACTAATTAAATGACATCGAGACAAAATATTGTCGTTGCACTAAAACCTATGTACTGGGGAAATTACAGCAATTTTACTTGAAAAATATCTCCTATTATAGCGGTTAGAGCAGAGACAAATTGATTGTCGCTTATTGCCAAAATGACAAAATAGATGTCGTTATGTGTTTTTAAAATCTAATTTTTAGTTAAATGAACAACGATAAAACACTTGAGCTAATTTCTAATTCCTTAGAAAGCGATTCAGACATCAAGCAAGCAAATTTAATTGCTTCTGAATTAGAAGGGACAGCCAAGATTAGGCTAGAAGTAATTCACAGCCTTATAGAACCATGCGATCGCACTACTTATGGAGAAAGACTTAGAGCAGGAGCGAAAAAGCTGGGTGTTTCTGTTCGTTCTCTACAAAGATTGTTTAAAAAGTATCAAGAGCAAGGAATTACTGCTTTAGTTTCCACAAGCAGAGCAGATAAGGGAAATCATCGAATTAGCCAATTCTGGCAAGATTTTATTCTCAAAACCTACCAACAAGGAAATAAAGGTAGCAAGAGAATGAGTCCTAAGCAGGTTGCCTTAAGAGTGCAAGCTAAAGCAGCAGAAATTGGAGATGATAAACCTCCGAGTTACAAAACTGTTTTGAGAGTACTCAAACCAATTCAGCAGAAAAAAGAGAGAAGTATTCGTTCTCCTGGATGGCAAGGTAAAACGTTGTCAGTTAAAACTCGTGACGGAGATGATATTAGTATTAACCACAGTAATCAAGTTTGGCAGTGCGATCATACTCGCGCCGATGTTCTGTTGGTAGATCGACATGGTGGATTAATTGGTCGTCCTTGGTTGACGACAGTAATTGATAGCTATTCTCGATGTGTGATGGGAATAAATTTAGGGTTTGATGCTCCAAGTTCTCAGATAGTAGCTTTAGCATTACGTCATAGTATTTTGCCTAAGACTTATAGTCAAGATTTTCAATTACATTGTGATTGGGGGACTTTTGGTTTACCAGAATGTTTGTTTACTGACGGGGGAAAAGATTTTCGTTCTAATCACTTGGAGGAAATTGCGACGCAATTAGGTTTTGTTCGCAAGTTACGAGATCGCCCTTCAGAGGGAGGTATTGTTGAGCGTCCTTTTAAGACCTTAAATCAATCTTTGTTCTCGACTCTTCCTGGCTATACTGGCTCTAATGTTCAAGAGCGTCCGAAAGATGCAGAGAAAGATGCTCAATTGACTTTGAGAGATTTGGAGAACTTAATAGTCCGTTTTATAGTCGATCAATATAATCGAAGCGCGATCGCAGGAAAAGACGAACAAACTCGCTATCAACGTTGGGAAGCAGGATTAATCAAAGAACCAAGAATTATCTCTGAACGGGAATTAGATATCTGCTTAATGAAAACCGCGAGACGAACAGTTCAAAGAGCAGGACATTTGCAGTTTGAAAATATTGTTTATCGCTAACAATATCTAGCTGCCTATGCAGGAGATATTGTTAGCGTTAGGTACAATCCTGATACTGCTGATGAACTGAACATTGAGATAAAAAGCGATCGCGAACTTTGAAAAATAGAACAACCAAAAATGACTTAAATTGAGCTTATAGATAGCAATAGAAGTTTTTGGAGAGTCATTCATTATGGTTCTACATCGTCAATCAATTAAATCCATTCCATCTCTCACTAAAGAAATAGCCAGAAAAGCCTTTCCTAAAGGGAATATTTACATGACTCTGAGAGATAAATTAGGCTCATTTTATGATGATGAGGATTTTGCCGAACTTTATTCAGACCCACCTTCCGCACGTCAAAATGTAATACTTAGGAATTCAGGAACATTAAGCAGTTAATCCTTAAGAAATTCAGCCAAAATAATTGTTTTCGATATGGTTCGGAAATAATATGCTTAGAATGTAAA
>NZ_LR214087.1 GCF_900659865.1 Hyella patelloides LEGE 07179 | reverse complement strand
TTTCTCTTTAAGTGTAGTCTAAGTTTAGGAAATTGGTATTATCATAATACGATGATACGCGGTAGTACTGTAGTGGGGACGTTTGGTTATATGGCTCCCGAACAGTTTCAAGGGAGAGCTGTACCCGCTACCGATTTATATTCTTTAGGGGCGACTTTATTATTTTTATTAACTCATAGATCCCCTGCGGAATTACCTGTAGAAAGACTAAAAATAGTTTTTAGCGATCGCATTCAAATATCAGAAGAGTTTGCCGACTGGTTAGAAAAAATACTCGAACCCAACCTAGAAGATCGCTTTGTTTCTGCTAGTCAAGCCTTAAATATTTTACAGCCCAAACCCAAACCAATCACTGAATCTTTTTCAAAAAAAGGAATTGCTTTGGTAATGGGGTTAACGATTAGTGCGATCGCGATTTTTCTAATTTTAGATCGTAATAAGTATGCCGTATTGAACCATATCGGTTTCACCGAATATATGTTAATCGCAATGGAAAAACAATTAATTCCCTTTGATGATTATTTAGCCAAAGGAGGAGATATTAATATCAAAAATAAGCTCGGTCAAACCTTTCTTCACGAGCAAGTAAAAAAAGGAAAACTTAACAACATAAAAAATATCAAAAAAGCTTTAGCAAAAGGAGCAAACCCCAACATTAAAGATAACTTAGGTCAAACTCCCTTTCATTTAGCAACAAACGATCGTATAGCTAAATTATTAATCGATCGCGGAGCAAATATCAACGCGGTAGATAATCAAGGCAAAACGGCACTTCATTTAGCATTACAAAGACAAAATATTAGCCTTACAAGATATTTAGTTAATAATAATATTAAACTTGACATCGAAGATAAGCGAAAACATACTCCACTATATATTGCTTACTTTAATGCATATCAAAGAAAATTTCCTCGATCTTGGTCTTATTCTCAAACAGATTTATATAAAAAAGAACATAAGTATATGTTTTTTTTTTTAGTTTCTAAGGGAGCAGTATTTAGTGAAACTGAATTAGATAAATTAAAACAAACAATTAATTATTACTCTAGTGGCAGTTATTACTCTAGTGACAGATTGTGCGATCCTGAAAAAATAATATTTCTCATGGCTAGTGGTTTAGATATTAATCCTAAAAATAATTCTAATAATATGACTCCCCTACAACAATTAACTAATGGTAATTGTTATGGAGACAAACAATTACAGTCTGTTGAGTTACTAATTAGAGCAGGAGCAAATGTTAATGTTACTGATGAAAAAGGAAGGACTCCTTTGCATAATGTTGTCGCTCGCAATTACTATTCGGCTATGTCTGTTGCTAAGCTACTAATTGATGCAGGAGCAAATGTTAACGCAACTGATAATCAAGGAAAAACTCCTTTAAATTTAGCACAAAGAGAACATATAGAAAAGCTATTAATTGATGCAGGGGCAAATTAAAATATTCCTTATATTATCAATAAAAAAATAAACGCTATTATATCGATTCTAAACAATGAAAAATAAATCTTTAGAAAAAAGTATTATTGCTGCAAAATATAAAATAAATTATCTATTAGGACAAGGGGGAATTGCCACTACATACGCAGCCGAAAATCTTGAAACTAAAGAGCAAGTAGCAATTAAAGTTTTATCTCTCGGTAATCTTAACAATTGGAAAAATTTAGAACTATTTGAAAGAGAAGCTAAGATTTTAGCTCAACTAAATCATGCTGCAATTCCTCAATATATTGATTACTTTCAAGAAGATACAGAAGATACTCGTAATTTTTATTTAGTGCAACAATTAGCATCAGGAAAACCATTATCAGAATGGATTGATCGTAAATGGCGACCAGAAGAAACGGAAGTCAAAGAGTTAGCAATTCAGCTATTAGAAATTTTGGTGTATTTACAACAACTAACTCCACCCATTATTCATCGAGATATTAAACCACAAAACATTATTAGACAAGCTGATGGCACAGTTTTTTTAGTGGATTTTGGCGCAGTGCAAGATGTTGATCATCATACAGTTACTGGTGGTAGTACTGTGGTGGGAACATTCGGTTATATGGCTCCCGAACAGTTTCGCGGAAAGGCTTCTTTAGGGACAGATTTATATGGTTTGGGAACTACTTTATTATATTTATTAACTAGACAAGAACCAGATCGTTTACCTCAGAAAAATCTCAAAATTAATTTTCGATCTTATGTTTATCTGGAGAAAGATTTTGCTAATTGGTTAGATAAAATAATCGAACCTGCTGCGGAAGATCGTTTGACTTCGGCGGAAGAAGCTTTAGCTGTTTTAAAAGGAGAAAAAAAGTTAACTTTTTTAGGAATTAAAAAAAATCAGTCAAAAAAGGCGAGGCGCGGTGCGATCGCTTCTGTTACTAAAAGAAAAAGTCAATTAATAATTGAAATTCCTGGTGCATGGAATTATAGTTCTTCTTGTCAATTTATAGTTAGTTTAGTGACGACTTATAACTTAATTTGGTTATTGATTTTTGTCATAGTTATTAAATCTGGTTTATTGCAAATAGCGGGGTTTAATCTTCTATTATTAGGTTTAATTCCTCTATTTTGTTTTCTTTTAGGTTTGGGAACTTTAGTTTATTTTTATCAACTAGCTTTTCTCAACCTTAAAATTAAATTAGATGAAAAATTCCTGCGGGTAGAAAAAAGTGCGAAACTCCTTAACTATAGAAACCTATCTCATAAAGAACATATTAATAATTTAAAAAGAGTAAGAATTACTCATATTGGAGAACCCATTTTCAAAAATATTTGGACAACTTGTTCTGTAGAAACAGCTTATATAATTGTTCACTTTGGTTTATTTTTATCGCGAAAAGAGCAACAATGGCTAGTAACAGAAATTCTGAATTTTTCGGATTTCATTTTACTAGCAGAATAATAATTCTTAATTTAGTAAGGGTGATTTACAAATCATTTCTCTAGAATTTAGCTAATTTTATGAGTTTTGTGGGTAAATGAAGACAAAATTAGGCTTATTGATGAGAAACTTGATATCCATCACTCAAAGAAAGCGCGATTCGCCCGTAAAATATTACTATTTTATATTGGTAGAGGTTTTTTATATAAACCAAGGGTAAGGTTAACTCACCCTTGTATATAGTATTTTCTAAATTAGAATTAAATAATCAAAATCAACATTTAATTAAAGCTAAATCTACGCGATCTTCCTCTGGTTGGGAAACTTCAGCTTTAATATCAGGGCCGAAAAACGTAGTAACTTTATCTTGCTGTTTTTGCCAAGTTTCAAAATCAACTAACGGAGAATAAAACTGTAAAACTAAAGCATAAGCCCCATCAACCGATGTTTCATAGATAGATACTAAATCTGGTCTTTGATCGTCAGCAGGACTTAAACCAACCCTTTTTAAAGAATCGTCAAGATGGGCTTCCTGACCATAGCGAAAACGAGTAACATCTTGACGTACTTGATCTTGAGTGGGAGTAGCCTGTTCTTCTCTCAATGCAATAATTTCTGGCGTTGGCTCTTCACTATAGGGAATGGGTTTAAGTTCCGCAGCTTTTAAAGCCAGACCACCTAGTAATATAGGTACACCATAAAAAAGACCGCCTAAGTTAAGGGCAGCATAATTTAAAGGATAAGCAATAATACCTATAGTAGTAATAATACCACCGACAATCAGCCCCACCATAGCCAAAGGAATGTTACGTAACATAAGCAAAATACTATCTAATTGTATAATTTTGTTAACCTTATTCATTTTAGAGCTATAACAGCACTATAAGAGATACAACTATGGACAAATCCACCATCAAAGAAAAAGTTGCTCAAATCGCTAGCAAACGAGACTACTTAGTACAACTTTTAGAGACACCTAACATCGGCACGTTAAGGGTAGATGTCGATCAAGCTTTAGAAGAATTAGACGAGTTGCTTGAAGAATTTACTGAAACCTTTCCTGAAGAGCAATAAAATTAAATTGAATCAGTAATCATGTATTAGCGCAGCGTTTAATTACTCTGCGTCCTCGTATTGTAATCAATTCACCAATTAAAAACTGACGTATAGTTAAGACTGTTTGAAAATTGAGTAAGTTTCGATTTTTCAAATGATTGAAGTGTGAAGTTTTTCGGTAAATAAGGACATAAAAACTCTTAATTTTACATTTCCTTCACAATTAGCAGCCAGCAAAAATTAGTATATTTGTCGATGGAAAAATGCAGAAACTGAAGGATACTAATATTTAGAAGTTAAAGCTAACATTTAGTAAATCCTTTTCAATCTCAAATTTCCATTCTAACTTTCAATTTTTCATCACTTTCCTGATGTGAAGTTTTTGCTTACTACAGAGCCCAGCGTTATTCGTTGGGCTTTTTTTTGTAATCTGATAGCATCACAATCGAAAAAAGTCAGCGATTTTTTGTAAAATTTAAACAGCAGACGATAAACTTCAATACAAAAAACAATTATGCTTCGCAGTTTTTTCTCTTCGACACAAGATAAATGGCAACCCATTATTAAACAGTTAGAATCCGTTGTAGGTAAAGATGGGGTAGTTCGACGTAAAGAAGAGTTACTAACTTATGAATGTGATGGTTTAGCTAGTTATCGTCAACGCCCAGGATTGGTAGTTTTACCCCGCACTACAGAAGAAATAGCTGCTGCAATTAAAATTTGTCACGACAATGATATTCCTTGGGTGGCTAGGGGTGCAGGTACAGGATTATCTGGTGGTGCTTTACCTGTAGAGGATTGCGTCTTGATAGTAACTGCGAGAATGAGACAGGTGCTGGATATTGATTTAGCCAATCATCGCATTACCGTACAACCAGGGATTATTAATAATTGGGTGACACAAACCGTTAGTGGTGCAGGTTTTTATTATGCTCCAGATCCCTCTAGTCAGATAATCTGTTCTATTGGGGGAAATGTAGCAGAAAACTCTGGGGGGGTTCACTGTTTAAAGTATGGAGTGACGACTAATCATGTATTGGGATTAAAAATAGTCACTGCTGAAGGCAAAATCATGGATCTTGGAGGTAAAGTCCCCGAAATGCCTGGATATGACCTAACAGGGGTTTTTGTAGGTTCAGAAGGTACTTTAGGAATTGCTACAGAGGTTACGCTACGAATTCTCAAGCGTCCCGAATCAGTATGTGTTATTTTGGCAGATTTTCCGAGTATTGCTCAATCTGGTGCAGCCGTGGCAGGGGTGATTAGTAGTGGTATTATTCCCGCAGGTATGGAAATTATGGATCGATTGACGATTAATGCGGTAGAAGATACTGTGGCTCTTGGTTGCTATCCCCGTGATGCAGAAGCAGTTTTATTAGTTGAGTTGGATGGTTTAGCAGTAGAGGTTGCAGCCAATAAGAAAAAAGTAGCTGAGATTTGTCGTGCTAACGGTGCGAGAGACATCACAACTGCTAGCGATGAAGCAACACGCATGAAACTTTGGAAAGGGAGAAAAGCAGCCTTCGCAGCAGCAGGACATATCAGCCCTGATTACTTTGTCCAAGATGGAGTGATACCCCGCACCAAGCTAGCGGAAGTGTTAAAAGAAATTAATCAATTAAGCGATCGCTTTGGCTATAAAATAGCTAATGTGTTTCATGCTGGAGATGGCAACCTCCACCCTTTGATTATGTATGACAATTCCGTTGAAGGAGCGTTTGCTGACGTGGAAGAATTGGGCGGTGAAATCCTCAAACTATGTGTGGAATCAGGGGGGAGTCTTTCAGGAGAACATGGTATTGGAGCAGATAAAAACTGTTATATGCCCTATATGTATAATGCAACTGATTTGGAAACTATGGGCTATGTTCGTGATAGTTTTAACCCCAAAGGTTTAGCTAACCCAGGTAAATTATTTCCCACTCCTCGCACCTGTGGCGAAAGAGCGAATGCTCAAAAAATGGCTAAAGTTAAAGATGCCGAATTGTTTTAATTTTTGTTCAGTAAACACAAAAAAGTTAGATTGTAAATCTAATGCAGATTGTTCGCTCTCCATAAGAAATTAATTAATATATATTCTATAAGAGAGCGACTTTCATCATTTAAAATTATTCTCAGCTTGATTAGTTATGATGTAGCTATTATAACTAAAAAATTATTAATATTATTCAAAAACAGTTGCGCCTACTAAAACATCTGGCCAAAAACTGTCAGCTTTAGCAATATTTCCTGAGATATCTTGAACCCATTGTTGCTGAACTTCAGGGCTGTAGTTGAGATAAAGTTTATTATCAACAATTTTCCACGCATTGGGATCTGTTGAAGCAACATTTCCTTCACTTACAGCTTTTGCACAGTAACCACCATATTGAGGAGCATACTGTTCGGGATTTGCAGCAAACAGTGCGAGGTTTTCCTCACTAGAGAATCTCCAGGTAGCTCCATTCCATTCATGTTCATATTGACTATTTCCTGCAACAGCTTTACCCTCTGTAAAGTAAGCTACTGGATCTGTACCACGGATTGCTAAGCCACTGGAAGATTCAATATAAACTGGGGGTGCGGATGCAGTTTGAGCTAAAGAAGGGTTAACAACGCCAGTACCATCGCCAGGATTGGCTCTCACAACATTAAAATTTGAGGATGTGCCGATAAATCCTAGGGAGATAATGGAAGCTGTAGCAACAGCAACAAAATATTTGATTTTCATAACGATTGTTTTTTCCTTAATTTAAACAACAGACTAACAAGTTGGGTAAAGAAAGATCGGAACTTTTATAAAATCGCCAAAGTATCAGGTTTTAGCGAAAAGACTTTACTATCTGTCAATGCCATATTTGTATTAAATACAGGTTTTATGAGTAAGTGCTGAAATTAGTCTTCAGAATCGCTGAGGATCTGGAAAAAATCTTATAGCGTATCTCTTAATCAAAAAATATAAATCTATCGATAACCAGGAACGTTCTAAGACTTAGTTTTGAGGTAAAAGTCACGCATCTCATAGTCAAAAGTCAGAACTAGCGAGAGATTTGGAAATCAATTTTAGTAAGAAATAAATTCGCCATATATCCCTCTTCTGTCACTTTCCGAATTAAAAGATTACGAAATAAGGTGATTTATCCAGAAAGAAGCAGTGTGGGAAATTGATTAATGCTATCAATTAAGTTATGTAATCCTAGTAATAAAGAAG
>NZ_LR214086.1 GCF_900659865.1 Hyella patelloides LEGE 07179 | reverse complement strand
CGCTCAAGTTTTGAGAGGGGCAAGAAAAGGAATTAATCCACCACCTTTTCCTGTTTGTAATTAATCTGCGGGGATTCCTCGCGCCTAATTTTCCTGGGAATTTTTTAGGGGGGAATGAACGATTACCATCGCGACCCATTCGATCGCTTGATAATTGCTCAGGCTATGGTGGAACAAATTCCTGTTGTGGGGACAGATGAGATTTTTGATTTATATCCTATTCAGAGATTATGGTAGTTTTTTGAATTAGAACCAGGTATTACCTAAGTATTTAAAACTTTTCAATATCTAAATAAACGACTCAATTAGAGATCAACCTTAAATGCGATCGCTAGTTGAGGACTTCCCAGCCTAAAGGTTAAAAGTTTGAATTAAAGCTAGAGAAATCTGATTAAATATTTGAGCAGCTAAAGAATCGGGTTGACTGATAGCAATGGGGTTTCCTTCATCGCCACCGCTACAAATGCGAGGATCGAGGGGAATTTGTCCTAATAATGGTGCTGATAATTCTTGGGCGATTTGTTTACCACCACCACTACCAAAGACAGAAGTACGTTTTCCTCTCTCATCTACCAAATAACTCATATTTTCCACAATACCTAATACGGGAACGCCTACCTGACGAAACATATAGATTCCCCGTCGCACATCGGATAATGCTACCTGTTGGGGAGTTGTAACCATTACCACCCCGCAGATGGGACTTTCTTGAACGATAGTAATTTGAGCATCCCCCGTACCTGGAGGCAGATCGATTAAAAGATAATCTAATTCTCCCCATTCCACATCGTTAATAAATTGGGTGATGATCTTGTGGAGTACGGGACCTCGCCAAGCTAAAGGACGTTCGGGTTCGGCAAGCAAGCCCACAGACATGACTTTGATACCATGCGCTTCTAAAGGGATGAACTTTTGTCCCAGGGGAGTATCGATCGCCTGTACCTCAGACTGTTTTAAACCGAGCATTTGGGGGATATTAGGACCATAAACATCCGCATCCAGCAAGCCTACCTTTACCCCCGATAAGCTTAATGCCATTGCAAAATTAACCGAAGTGGTAGATTTGCCCACCCCTCCTTTTCCACTAGAAATTGCCAGAGTGAGTTTTACTCCAGGAATGTTACAAACCTGAATGTAAGGCTTTTTGCACCAATCGAGAGTAGATAAAGCAGCTTGTACTTTGCCCTTTAGGTCGTATTGGTGAGAACCTAAATACAGCTTGAGATAAACATAATCATCTACCAGCTTGAGATTCCTTACCATGCCCAAACTCACAATGTCATTGTTGAGATTGGGCTCGATAATCTGTTTTAGTAGTTGAATGGTTTGTTGTTCTCTATCGTTCATGAGGCAACACCCTGTTGTTCGCGAATTTTATCGCTCGCCTTTTGGGAGAATATCCTTACATCAGCATCAGGATCGTCTAGGGTTTGCTGAAGGGCGTTCAAGACGGTAGGATTGCCAATATTTCCTAATGCGATCGCAGCATCGCGACGGATATCGGAGTATTCATCAGTAAGGCATTTGATTAAAGCAGGGATAACACTGTCATCGGCAATTTCTTGAAGAGTGCGGGCGGTAAACTTGCGTACTTGCCAATGTTCGTCTGACAGGGCTTTTCCCAACCAAGGAATTGAGCTATCATCCTGGTGTAAGACTAAGGATTGGGCTGCATTACGACGTACTTGCCAATCTGGATCGTCAGTTAGAGCTTCGCAAAGTAATTCTACTGTTTCTTCGTCTCGTAAATAGCCTAAAGTTAAGGTAGTAGAACGACGCACAGTGACTTCAGGATCGTCCATGAGATTTAAAGCAGGGGGACAGGTTTCTACTTGATTGAGATAGCGTAAGGTGGTAATGGCTGCTTCCCGTAGTTCTTCCTTTTCCGATTCAAAAAACGGCAAAACATAAGGTAGTGCTTGCGCGTCGTGTATTTTCCGCAGCAGAATTAAAACATTAAGCTGCATATAAAAATTATCTTCTTGGATTGCATCGAGCAACATCAATAGATCGGCTGGTGCAATCAACTCTTTTAATGCTGATAACGCTTCCTCTCTCACCTCTCCATCTGGCGCTCGCAAACAAGCCATTAATGGTTTCACCGCGATGGGGTTAGTCAGTTCCCAGATAGCAGTTATGGCAATCTTCTGGATATTAGTATCTTCATCTTCTAAAGCTTGAATTAAAGGCGCGATCGCTTCTTCATCTCCCATATGCTGTAGGGTTTTTACTGCTACTAAACGGTCTTCTAATACTGAAGACTGGAGCATTTCCACCCAGGGCTTTAATTCATCACTGATGTCGTCATACATGGAAAAAACCTAATTTTTATTTTACTCGGAACAATAAGTTAGTTATTTATTTCGGTCAGTTCATTGGTAAGAGATTTAATATCTACCTCATATCTTTTAAATAGATCGCTCAAGTCGGAGTTGCCTTTTTGCACTAAATGAAGCAATCCCCAAAGTAAATCTTCGGTTTCGATATACTTTCTTTTTTCAAGTCTGGCTGACTGTAATGCCAGTTCAAAAACATATTGGCTTTCAGGATTGTCTTATTTAATTTCAATCATTCTTTAGTAGAATTTAGCAACATCACTTACCGTAATAAAAAAGGAATCTGTACTGTAATCGCATTTGTGGGACATTCCTTTTCGCAGGGCAAACAAAACCAACATTCGTCATACTTCATATATGCCTTACCCGTTTCAGGATTCTTTACCAAGACATCCAAGGGACAAACTTCAATGCAAGCATGACATTTTTCCAAACATTTAGATTCATCTACGATTACAGGAACATCAACACGTTGATTAGTTAAAGCCATAATTTTGTTACTTATTACTTATTACTTACTTGTTACTTTCACGTCGTAAACTTCTTCTTCTAAATTCACATCGACGATATAGGGTTCGACGGGACGTTTAAAGAGAGTCATGTTGCCATTCTCTTGCTTCAGATTGACGTGACAGAACCACTCTTCGTTGTTTTTCTCTGGGTAATCGATACGATAGTGATATAAACCCCAACGGCTTTCTTTACGATACAGAGAAGCTCTAGCTGCCATTTCTGCACAGTCGCGAATGAAGTGAACTTCCATACAGCGCATTAGTTCGTGAGGATCTCTTGCTCCCATTAAGTCTAAAGTATCGTGATAATTGACAAACTTATTTAAAGCAATGTCCATTTTGTGGGTATTTTTGGGAGGTTGCAGATAGTCGTTGACAATGCGACGTAATTTATATTCAACCTGGGTGTGGGGAATACCATCGGGATTTTGTAGGGGTTTATAGATGCGTTCTTTCTCTGCTGCTAACCAGTCGGCATCTGGTTCTAAATGCGCCACATCCCGCACGTATTCCATCGCAGCTACGCCAGCCAAACGACCAAATACAAAAGCTCCAATCATATAATTATGGGGAACAGAAGCCATATCTCCCGCAGCATACAATCCTGGTATAGTTGTTTCTGCTTTCTCATTAACCCAAACTCCCGAAGCACTATGTCCGCTACATAAGCCAATTTCGGAAATATGCATTTCTACCCCATGAGTGCGATAGTTTTCCCCTCGGCTTTGATGAAACCTTTCTCGACTAGGACGTTCGTTTGCCCAGAGAATAGATTCAATTTCAGAAATGGTATCTTCATCTAAATGGGTCATCTTAAGCTGGATCGGCCCTTTGCCAGAGTTTAATTCTTTCCAAATCTCCAGCATCATTTGACCGCTCCAATAGTCGCAACTAACAAAGCGGTGTCCTTCTGCATTAGCCGTATATGCTCCAAAAGGACTGGCAACATAGGCACAGGCGGGGCCATTGTAATCTTTGATTAGAGGGTTGATCTGAAAACACTCAATATTGGTTAATTCTGCTCCTGCATGATACGCCATCGAGTAGCCATCACCAGCATTAGTGGGGTTTTCATAAGTACCGTAGAGATACCCCGAATCTGGTAATCCCAATCTACCACACGCCCCCGTACAGAGAACTACTGCCTTGGCTTGAATGACTACAAAATCACCGTTACGGACATCAAATCCCACCGCACCGCGCGCCCTACCATCTTTTACCATTACCCTGGTTGCCATCACCCGATTGGTAACTTTGGCTTTGTGACGTTTTACCTGACGAGTGAGAATCTTCTTTAAATCCTTCCCTTCAGGCATTGGTAGAACGTATTTACCTACTCGATGCACCTGTTTTAAGTCGTAGTTGCCGTAGGTATCTTTTTGAAACTTAACTCCCCAACTATCTAATTCTTGGATGACTTCGTAACCCAGTTTCCCAGTCTGATACACCGCTTTCTGATTGAGGATGCCATCATTGGCGATCGTAATTTCGCGGACATATTGTTCTGGTGTCGAGTTGCCAGGAATAACGGCAGTGTTGACTCCATCCATCCCCATGGCGATCGCGCCACTGCGTCGAATGTTAGCTTTTTCTAAAATTAAAACCTCTGCTTCTGGATTGGCTTGTTTGGCTTTAATCGCTGCCATCGTACCAGCAGTACCACCGCCGACTACTAAAACGTCTGTCTTGAGGTGTTGAGTGTTCGTCATGTACTGTTCTCCACTTGAAAGGGCTTTACTATGATTTTTTAAAAGCTACTAACGATTAGCTATTAGCTTTTACTTAATTTACTTATAAAACTGAGAAGTAAGATTTACTGTTGGCTTTTTTAAATTATCTTTCAATTTACGAGAGTTGTTCATCAAAAGTTTATATGAATCAATAAATTTTTTTAATAGGCATTTTAACTACTATTTATTAACATGGAAATCTATCAATTAAAGGTTTTTTTAGCTGTTGCTCGTTGTTTAAATTTTACTGAAGCTGCCAAAAGCTTGAATCTCACTCAACCAGCAGTTAGTGCCAAAATAAAATCTTTAGAATCGGAGTTAAAAATTTCTCTTTTCGTTCGCTTGGGAAGACAAATACAATTAACTGATATCGGTCAGTATTTAGTTAAAGAAGCCGAAAAGCTAGTTGAATTAGAGACAGAAATTAGCCGTAAAGTAGAGAATTTTAGACAATATAATTTAAATCAAATAACTATTGGTAGTTCTCAAGGACTGGCTCAAAGTTGGCTGCCTAAAATTATTTATCAGTATCGACAAAAATATCCCGAAATTCAAACCAAATTAGAAGTTTTTAATAATGGTAAATTATTAGAAAAAGCAATTATACAAAATAATATCGATGTGGGTTTTTCTGAAGCTAAATTAAGCGATTGTCCTGAAATAGCTCAAAGAGGTATTGCCTCGATTCAATACAGTTTGATAGTTGCATCAGATCGTCTTTTAGCCAAGAAGAATTGGCAAACTTTGATAGATATTCAACACAAACCACTGGTTTTATTAAGCGATCGCTTTGCTAGTCGTCAAGTTTTTGTATCTCGTATCGCAAAATTAGGTTTAAAACCAACTGATTTTCCCCGTATCGAAACTGTAGATACTATTAATTTGATGCGAGCTTATCTTACTCAAGGTGATTACATTGGTTTCGCTTCCGATTTAGAATTTCAAGCAGAATTAAATGCCAAACTATTAACTGCCATTACTCTACAAGAATTCGCCCTACCCGCAAGTATATATCTATCTTTAAGGAGAAAAACTGCTAAAGCGATCGATAATCGTAAAACTTCAACTCCTGTCAAAAAATTTCTTACTCTATTCCCGACTGCATCTGCTCCTAAATCGCCAACTTTTGCCAACAAGAATCGCAATGCAGAAAAAACCATAACCATCAATCTTGGCGTACAAAATGGTACAATTCCTACCATTACCGCAGGATTAATCGTACAACGTTTAAGATTGCTAGAACAGTTTTTACCTCGCACGGGACGTTATGCTCAAATAAAGTACGATATTCAATGGCATAATTTTTTGTCGGGTATGCCTATTGCTGAAGGTTTACATTCTCAGAAATTAGATATTGGTATCTTGGGAGATTATCCCCTGTTGCAAAGTGCCATCCCTCATAGCGATCGCGCCTCATCAAGCAATACTCAGTTAGTCAGTTTTGTCTCAATTAATCCCGATGGCGATGGTAATGCCGTAATAGTACCTCAAACATCAAAATTAGAAACTATTGAGGATTTGAAAGGAGAAACCGTCGCCCTTCCTTTTGGTTCGTCTGCTCATGGAATGCTCTTAAGAACCTTATCTCACTTAGATTTGCTTTCTGAAGTGCAGCTTTTTCCACTCAAAAATTCTCAACTAAAAACACCCTCCGACCCGAAAATAGCAGCAGGATACGCCTACTTTTCGCCTTTTCATCAACTGGCTTGCGATCGCGGTAATTTCAAATATTTATTCAATGGTAATTTAAGCCCCCTACCAGGATTTTATGGCGTAGTAGTGTCTCAATCTTTTGCCAATAGATATCCTGAAATAATTGTTAGCTATCTTAAAGCACTAATTGCTGCTCAATATTGGCTGACAAATACACCTTCGGCATTTTATTTAGTTAGTAAATGGACGAAGATAAAACCGCAAATTTTGGCTAATACTCTCAGTTCTTGTTTTTCAGAAGCTACCTCAAGTTTATTTGTTACCGATTGGCAAATTCGTCCAGACTGGGCAGAAGAACATATAAATAAACTCCAAGCTATCCCCCATCTACAAAGTTTGAAAGATATTTTACTCGCTCGCTGGATTCAATCAGAATTTCTGCAAATTGCTAGTCAAAATTAAAAAAAAGGAGTAAAGCTAAGAACGATATAGCAATTGTCCCGCTTTTGACTCATCACACAAAAATTGAGTTATCAAGGTATTGCTTGGTCAATTGTAAAGGAAAAAGACTATTTAGATTGCTGCCTCTTTGTTGATAAAGTTCATTGGGGATGCGAATATCAACTCTCGTAACATTTTCTGTCTTTCTGCTAGGCATATCGGATATATCGGATAATATCGGATATATCCGATATTACCAGGTAGGGGGTTAAGTAATACAAAATCCTGTCTAGATACAATACTTAAAAGTTAGGTCAAGGCAGAAGGGTTTTAGTTAGATTAAGCTCCCAATAGTAAAATATGCTTCGGTAATCTAATTTCAGTAGATGGACAAGTGCGATCGCTATGCTGAGAGCCTTGACTTTTCCACTTATTTATCAGTACTAATGTTTTAATAATCGAAATTTAAAATAAATATTGCTTATACTTGCGAACAGAAAGTTAGT
>NZ_LR214085.1 GCF_900659865.1 Hyella patelloides LEGE 07179 | reverse complement strand
TTTTAGGGGTTTTTCGCCATTTTTACTTAACTTTTTGCTGCGCCCAAAATCCTTGTAACCTTTATTTGCTCAAGGTTGTCAAGTTATTCAGCAAACCCTAACTAAGAGAATCAAGATTATGACACAAACAATGAACGAACAAAATCCTCAACGCTCTCGAAACGAGATTGAAGCCCATCTAGTAGCTCAAGTTTGGAAAGATGAGACCTTTAAACAACAGTTGTTAGCTAATCCCAAAGTGGTTATTGAACGGGAATTTGGCGTGCAGTTACCAGCAACACTAAACGTCCAAGTGATGCAAGAAGATGCCGATACTCTTTATATCACCTTGCCTGCTCCTCCACCCAACGTCAATGAAGATGAACTCTCGGAGGAGGACTTAGAAGCTGTTGCTGGTGGCATAACTCCAGCTGTAGCAGCAGGTGCTGGAATTATTAGCGGTATAGCTGGTTCGGGAGTCGCAGGTGCTCAAGCAGCGTCCATGTGGTAGGCGAAGTATTGTGCAAGGAAAATCAAGATCGTGACACAAACAATGAACGAACAAACCCCTAAACGCTCTCGAAACGAGATTGAAGCCCATCTAGTGGCTCAAGCTTGGAAAGATGAGACCTTTAAACAAAAGTTGTTAGCTAATCCCAAAGTGGTGATTGAACGGGAATTTGGCGTACAGTTACCAGAAACCCTCAACGTCCGAGTGATGGCAGAAGATGCCGATACTCTTTATATCACCTTGCCTGCTCCTCCACCCAACGTCAATGAAGATGAACTCTCGGAGGAGGACTTAGAAGCTGTTGCTGGTGGTATTAGTCCAACCTTTGGAATTGTTGGCGGTATAGCTGCTTCAGGAGCCGCAGGTGTTGGCGCAGCATCCCTATGGTAGACAAAACATTATTACAAGGAGAAACAAAAATGACACAAACAATGAACGAACAAACCCCCGAACGCTCTCGAAACGAGATTGAAGCCCATCTAGTGGCTCAAGCTTGGAAAGATGAGACCTTTAAACAAAAGTTGTTAGCTAATCCCAAAGTGGTGATTGAACGAGAATTTGGCGTGCAGTTGCCAGAAACACTAAGCGTCCGAGTGATGGCAGAAGATGCCAATACTCTTTACATAACCTTACCCGATCAACCCAACTTGAATGAAGAGGAACTCTCGGAGGACGAGCTAGAAGCTGTTGCTGGCGGTGTTACTCCCTTATTAGGAGTTGGTTTAACAGCAACTGCCTTTGGTATCGGAGCGACAAGCAAGGAAGTAGCAGATCAGGGGGGCTGGTAATTTTCTTTTTATTGCTCTAATAATATTTTCCTAGTTTCTAGGAATGGCTTGGTTGAATGTCTCAACTCCTGTTGATTCAGGCAATAAATAGACAACTCAACTGAGCCAAATTTTAACCTGACAAACTAATTTTAGTTAATTTTGAAGAAGTAAAGGAAGAAAGATGAATGGTTTTGTTAATGATTATTTAAGTGCAATCGCTCCTCATGTTTCTGAAGCATTAATTTCTCCAGAAAGTTTCTCTGACATTAATTATGTGGCGCAAACCCTACCTAGCGCAATCACTGACTTTTTTGGTTTTGAATGTCGTTTAGGAGAGAAAGCAGCCCAAGCAGATTTCTTATTATCCGTTAGGGCTGCTATTGGGGGAAGGGAAATTTTAGCAGGTTATAAATCTGAGCCTAGTTTACCCGCAGCTAATTTCAACCATCCTGTCTGGAAAAAAGTGAGAAACTTTAGCAGACATTGGGCAAACCCCGTATCCCCTCTATATGAAAATGCCGATAATATCTGGCTAGAGTTCGATCTCGATCAACCGCCACCTGAAATTCCCATCCCCAGTTTATTCTTTGGTGTTAAACAAACTGAAGCTAATACTATTGACTATCAATGGGTAAATCAAACTGCTTTACAACTTCTTTTTGGTAGATCGCTACCTTCCCAAATGGAGCAGAATTTAGAGAATTGTTTTAAGTGCTTGCCATCTGGGGCAAAAGTATTTCAAATTGGTATCATGCTGGCGAGAGAGTCAGAGGCTGTCAGAATTTGTATCCGAGGCATTAAGAGCGATCGCATCTTAGAGTATCTCAATTCTATTGGTTGGTCACATGAAGAGCCAAAATTAAGGACTCAGATTGCCCAATTATCTGGCTTAGTTGACCGAATCGATCTTGATATAGATGTCGGTAATGTAATTTACCCCAAAATTGGCTTGGAATGCTATGTTAATCCTTCTGTTTCTCAACAATCTCAATGGGAATTATTTCTCGATTATTTAGTAGCTAATCAACTCTGCCTTACGAAAAAACGAGATGCTCTTTTGACCTATCCTGGATACTCTTTTGAACAACTAGATTCGGAAACTTGGCCCACTCATCTTACCAATGTATCCAGTTTGCTAGGAGCAGGAGTCATGAGTTTTATTAGCAGAAATATTCATCACATTAAGATTGTCTATCAGCCCAAAAAACCCTTAGAAGCCAAAGCCTATCTTTCTGTCAGTCAAGGTTGGCTTTCTAAAACTTTGTTAAAACAGCATTTAAAGGAGTTACACCATGCAAGTGTCTGAGATTTTACAACAACTACCTGGCAATTTAGAATGGATGGTTTTATTCAACTTAGAAGCAATCGCATCTTTAACTGATGAGACGACTATCAAGCCCATGTTTGGTTTGCCAGCAGAGATAGAAATAGAACCTTATAGTCATGTAGTTTTGACTAGCTACGGCAGATGTTTAGCATCTAAACAGGGTTTAAATTTAATCGATCCTTTCAGCAAAAATAGCTGGGCAACTCCAGATTTGGAGCGATCGCTATATGAGCAGTTTGCTTCTCAGTTAGTTTTATTTCCAGTAGATCGGGCTGATTGTCTTGGCTTAGGAGAAACAAGTCCTTTTTCACCTGTTTTGCTCCATTTAGAGATTGAATCAGGCTATGGAGAAGGAAAAGCAATTTTTCAACAGCAACCTTCTGAAGAACATTACGAATTGCTGCGAGCAGTAGGGGTACAATTTTTAGGTGGCGAGCAACATGATTCTTACTACTTGGCTCGATTCAGAAACCGTTTACCCGTACATATTCATGCAGGTATTCTCTCCCATTTTAAGAGAACAGCCCATTGTAATCAGTTTTTTCTGCAACATGGTTGGATCGACCCTACTTTAGAGATGGGTTTACTCAAAGCAGCCAGTAGTAGAATTAATTGGGCTAAAAATCTTTCTCTAAAAGCAATAGTTCAACTAAGTCATCAAGCCAGTACCGAAGGGTTAGCTATGACTTGTCAGCCACCTACACCTGCAAAGGCTTATTCTTTTGGTGATTTAGTACCTCTTGGCTTTCTGCTAAAAACTCTTAATACTTTAGGAGAAGAGTCCGAAGAGTTGAAAAAGTTATTAGAATCTAAACGTCAAGGTTATTTTTGGTCTTTTCACAGTAATGGTTTAATTACTTCAATCGACTCTGCCCTAATACTTCAGGGTTTTAACGAACCAAAAGCAGTAGAAGCATTAGAGCTATTTGCCAATGGATGTGGCGGTTACTATCCTCAACTTTGGGCTGAGGATAAGCAGCCTCATAAAATGGTGATTACTCATAGCAATAAGCATTGGTGTCAAACTGATTATGCTAGTACCTGTTTGGTAGCAGCTTTAAGACAAGAAGCAAATTTAACTATTGACGAGACTACTATAGACTATCTAGCAGCAGAGTTTGACAATAGAAGTGGACTTTATTTTGCTAACCCTTATTTAGTTGATTGGATGTTAGCTCGTGCTATTAGTACAAAAGAATCTACAAAAGAATTAAGAACTCAACTTTTAAGCGAGATTTTAGCCAGCATCAATGATGATTATTCCTTTGGAACTTACGATCCATGTTTATCTACCGCTTTAGGTATTTTAAGTTTAGCTGCACTAGGTTGTCGAGATCGAATCATACTTCTAGCACAGTTGCGGTTGTTAGAGTTGCTTGAAGCAGAAAGAAACTCACCAGAGGCAATTCCTTTTTACTCTACTTTGGCACTGGATACTCAACACTTCCAACCAGTGGAGTTATTTAACTTAATTTTAAGCGATCGCCAGAAAAGAATTATTTCTATCAACAATCAATATCATGGCATTTCCTACTATCTAGACAGTCAAAAAGCAATTACTACTGCTCTGGTAACTCTTGCCCTATCTGAGTCCTGGGAATCTACTACTATTACTCCAACTTGGCGACAAATTATGGATCGAGATAGTCATCCCCGATATCGATGCCACAATCATTCAGAATATATTGCTAAATTTGCCCTTCCCCGTTACGTAGCTATCAATCAACAGGAAGTTGTAATGTCATGAAAGTTTCTCTACAAGATTTGATTGAAATAGTCGAACGTGCCAGTATAATGAGCGATCGCCTAAGCGAGAAATTTGTCCCCGATCCCATTCAAGACAACCAACTAATTGAAACTCGACTAGAAAAATTAATTCAGATTACTGCCAAAGGCGATTCAGATAAATTCAGCAAATATTTACAGTGGAATAATTTAGACCTTAATACCTTGCGTCATAGTATAGGTAAGGTTAGGTGTTTAGATGTTAAAGAACTACCTTCTTGGGTAGAAACTTTAAAAGCAGTCTTGCAAGCAACCGTCTTCCCCTTAGATGTCTCAGATTGTAAGTGTTTGAATCCTCAACAACCTTTTCCCTTTGAAGAAATTATCATTTCCTTTGTCAAAGTAGCCAGAGAAAAATTACTAAAGACAGTAGGCATTAACTACCAGATACTAACAGAAGAAGCTGGGATTCAACTGGAACGAAATCTCCTACAAAGATTGAGTAGTCTTGCTGCTTCCCCTCTCGATTTAGAATTTTCTCTTTTTCGCTACAATCGAGGAGGTTTGGGACTAGATTGTTTGACACAACAGTTATCTAAGACTCCCCCTCGAACAAAATACCAAAAGTTTATCGAAGAATTACTTCAAGGTAGACTACTCTCTTTTTTCCAAGAATACAGCGTACTCGCTCGTTTAATGGCAACTGTTACAAATTTTTGGGTCGATTCTGTGGGAGAGTTGATTACTCGTTTGAGTGACGACTGGAAAAAAATTCAAACAACTTTTGCTAAAGATCGACAATTAGAACAAGTTGTTGCTCTTAAATTATCATTATCTGACTCTCATAATTGCGGACGATCCGTTATTGGCATTAAATTTAATTCTGGTTTAAAGCTAGTCTATAAACCCAAAGGGTTAGGCATTGACCGAGCTTATTTCGAGCTACTATCTTGGTTAAACCAGCAGCATCTTCCTTTACAGTTCCAAATTGTCAAAATTCTCAACTGTAATACTTATGGTTGGATGGAATATGTTGAGAGTAAACCCTGTCAAGAATCAGAACAAACTCAACGCTATTATCAGCGATTGGGAATGTTATTATCCATCATTTATCTGTTGCGAGGAACGGACTGTCATTATGAAAATTTGATTGGTTGCGGTGAACAACCTATTTTAATCGATTTAGAAACTCTATTATTACCTAAAATTGACACCTTTAATCAAGGGAATGATGCCGAAGTAAAAGCACAACAAGAGTTACAAGAATCTGTTTTACAAACACATTTGTTACCCCAATGGCAGGTAACTGGAAAAGGAGAATACTTTAATATTAGCCCGATAAAAGCAATTTCCGAGTCAGAAATTCCCCAGCAGATTACACAATGGCAGCACATTAATAGCGATTGTATGTCTTTGGTAACTACGTCTGTTCGATCGAACTCAGCTAATCAATTCCCTTCTAGTAATCAGATTGATGCATCCCCTGAAGATTATGTGGAAGAGATCGTAACTGGATTTCGACAAATGTATGATTTCTTGCTTCGGGGAAAAAACGCTCTTTTAGCCGATAATAGTCCTTTAACTAACTTTTTTCACCAGAAAGTACGTTTGGTATTTCGCAATACTAGAGTGTACGCATCTCTTCTGAATCAATCCGTTAATCCTAAATGGCTCAGAGATGGTATCGATCGCAGTATTCAACTTGATATTATCGGTAGAACATTCATCAATGGGGATACTAAACATCCTTACTGGAAGCTTATTGCAGCAGAACAAGAAGCTCTTGAACGACTGGATATCCCCTATTTTTCTGCTTATTCAGATAGTATAAATTTACCGACAACGCGGGGAAGCATCTTAGGATTTGCCACCGAGTCTGGCTACAGTGCTGTTATCGATCGTCTGCAAAAGCTTGACGAGCAAGATTTAAAGCACCAGATTAGTTTAATTCGAGGCTCTTTCTATTCTGCTACAGCTAAAGACTTACACGATCCTCAACTTGCAACAAAATCTCCTTCATCTTGGGATAAAATTACCCCCTTTAGTGGAGAAGTGATGGTAGAAACAGCAATTGCGATCGCCCAAGAACTAGAAAAGAGTGCCATTACAGGTACTAATAGCAGTGTTACTTGGTTGGGAATGAATTATCTTCATCAGGTGCAAAGATTCCAAATTCAACCTCTAAATTGTTATAGCTTGTCTCAAGGGAGTTGTGGAGTTGCTTTATTTTTGTCGGCAGTAGCAAGAGTTACCAACAAACAACAATTTCACGATCTAGCTTTAAAAGCGTTGTCTCCTCTACAAAATTTACTTGTTTTTGATTCTGTACCAAAAGCCGAAATAGCTAGAGAATTAGGCTCACTAGTTTATGGTTTGACTCTGATCGGTGGATTTTTAAATAATTCAGATGTCATCTTAAAACAAGCTGTAATAGCAGCTTCTCTGATTGAAACCAACTATGAACCCACTGAGCCAAACTTAGAGCTTATCGAGCGAATCCCTGAAGAAATTTTAGGTTTATTAACTTTATATAAAGTTATTGGTGATTCAAATCTTTTAGTCAAAGCTTTAGATTTAGGAGCTTATTTACATCGTGTTATTCTAGATTATTCGACAAAAAAAGAACAACCTTTAAGTATAAATTTGCTCTTGAATAACAATCTGACAGTCTATGCTTTTAGGCGACTTTATGAAGTTACCAAAAAATTAATTTTTTCGCCAGTTTTGCAAATTATAAATGACAAAATAAATGACAAGCACCATTTTTCAAATAGAACAACCACTAACAGCAAAAGCTTTGATGTTTCAAGGTCGAATGTTTTGGAGTATAGTGCGATTTGTTGATGGTGCGAGACTGTAGAGACTACAGAGGTAGAGCCACCCCAGTTATGAACATAAAGTATAACTGGAACTGTTCATTGGATGTAGGTGAAAACCCTACCATCGAAGA
>NZ_LR214084.1 GCF_900659865.1 Hyella patelloides LEGE 07179 | reverse complement strand
AAAAAAAACGTCTTTACAACTTTAATTACACTCTTATAAGCTGTTTTTAAAACCGCGTAGCGACGATATTTCTTGGCACTGCGATCGCTGAATCCCAATTAATTAATTACTGACACGCCCTAACAGATAACTAAAGATACGCGATCAGCTTCGCTGGCACTGCGTGATCGCTTTTTGAGAGTTACTTTTAATATTGATATGCCTTCTTTAAAAAGGTGCGATCTCAAGAGATCGCTGGCGATCGACTTTACTGGGTAAGCCCTACCATTTCAGAAGCGACTTGTCGCCCAAAAACGTTATTAGATAAAGCTTTAAACAGAATCATCTACAAAATCGCAAACAGGACAGTCATAGTGAACTATCTGATTATTTAGATTGAACCTATAGCTACATTTGGGACAGATACCAGTAAAGAAAGGATGATTATCTAATATCTCTAATTGTTCATCTTCAGTGTAGCGAGATGGTCTGTTAGCAATTAGCTCTTCACCATACCAGCTATATCCTTCTGGACTCCATTGTTCTTCTTCTTCAATGTTGGGGTCTGGTCTGAAATCAATGCAACTATCTGTATCTACACCAAATGGATGAACGCCACAAACTAAATAGTTGCTACGTGCATAAAGAGAACAGCGATTACAGTCGGGAATCTTGGGCATAACTACATTGTTAAGACTGTTTCTAGTTTGCCTTAAAAGAAAAAATGATAATCATTTATTTTAGATGGCATAAATTGAGTGACTGCTATGTATATCATTGATGTACCTAAAATAAACGCTTTTATTAATCATGAATAGACCAACTTCAGACTCGGAAATAATCAAAGCTAGAACTCCTTTGTATCTAGTAGGCGCGGGAACCTTAATTGCTGTACTCGCTATAATAGCTGCCTCAATAAGCGAAAATAATAAGGATTTAGCTCAAGCTGCCTTTGGTTTGGCGGGAACTGCGATCGCTGGTGCTGCTGGATTAGCGCAGTCAAATGGAAAACAAGAAGAGAATCAACCAAGTTTTGAGAATCATGGATTGCAAGTAGTCAAACAAGATAATAATGGCTCTACAACCGAGGCAGTTGAACCCGCACCCAATAAATCTGTAATTAATTTAGAGACTAAATAAATATCTTTAATTAATACTAAAAAATAGCTTTAATAACCAATTACAGTTTTGATACTCTTTATTCCTGCAACTCTAGCCTGATGTGCTAGTGGATAAAGTTCGTCGGGCTGATAATACGAGCCATCCCAAAAGACTATCTCGTAACGATAATCACCCTCACTGGTACGGTAAACAACGAGAATAGACCCACTAATACTTATCAGATGTTCAATCATTACGCTCTATTTTTCCTGTCTTACGGTTGTATCTATGGCTATTCTTCCCGTTTGAACTCGGCATTTTAAACACCAGCCAGAAACTATAGCAAGTCATGCCAATTAAGGATAACAGCAGTAACCAATGTTCTAGGTTTTCAGGATCAAAGGTATCGTCCATAATTAATTGTTTTACTCCCTATTTCTTCTCGATTCTTCTTTTTAATACAGACAACAAAGATAAATTAATTATCTAGCCGAGACAACTACTGCATAAGTTTAAATCCTTCTCACATATAAATAATCAACAACAGGAGAATTAAGAAATGGAACTACGTTTTTTAGGACAGCTTTACTCTACATTAGGCGATCACCTTGAAACAGAAGCAAGTGAACAAACAGCTAGCTTTAGAGGACAGAAATATCAGCTTCGCCGTCCTATTATTACTAATAAGCCACAATTGGGTTTGAGAAAATATCGCGGTATTACCTACGGTGCATAAATATTCATTTTTCCTTACTTCAGTAGATGCCAGTCTCGTTACGGGGCTGGTTTTTTGTTGAAAGCGATCAGCCTTCGGCTGGCACTGCGTGATCGCCTCGTAGCCTAGCACTGCGCGATCGCTATTTAGATGATCAATAATTTTTTCGAGATTTATTGTTTCATTGCCATTTCTTCAGCTTCATCCTATGTCCATTGTTTCATCAAAATTAGAGATGGGAATTTTTCAGCAGAGCGATTTTTTACTCATAAAGTTCTATACAGTCGAATATCTTCTCAGGATCGTTTTGTTGCAGTCCCCAAAATCTAACTAAAATACAGTCACTCAAGCTTCGCGATCCCATAATTATAGTGGCGAACTTTCTCGCTCATTCCCATTATGAGAATTTTGTTGCTATATGTGACAATTTACCAGATTTATTAAAAAACGTTAAATTCCCTCGACAGAGTTGTTAAGTTGTGAATGCAATTCGAGTTCGGTATTTTACCGAGGAGGAACATCATGATAACTACACGAAGCAAAGAGTTCTCTTTTTAGGCTGGTTGTTAGCTTCTTCTATCGACAACGAGTCGCACTCCCATAAGCTCTCAAGGGCGCGAACTCGTCAGTTCGATTCAAGTCAGTTAGCTCATCTCTCTACACTAATTCTCCAGCATTGCCAACATAATTAATCTCAGGTTTAATCTCATGAAATTTTCCCAGAAAACTGCTCTGGTAACGGGAGCTTCTCGTGGCATCGGAAAAGCGATCGCCCTAGCCCTAGCCCGACAAGACCTCAAAACACTACTCTTAGTCGCCCGCGACGGAGCTAAATTAGCCGAATTGGCAACAGAAATTCAGGCTTTGAATTCCCGCATCCAAGTGATCGTACTGCCTTTAGATTTAACCCAAATCAAAGAAGTTAGCATTGCCGTAACTAAAGCGATGCGTGAATATGGAGCAATTCATTTACTGGTCAACTGTGCGGGAGTGGCACACCAAAATACATTTTTGCAAACCAATCCGTCACAAATCGAAGCTGAAGTTTCTCTCAATTTGGTGGGAACTTATAACATCACTCGTTTGATTGCCAAACGGATGGTGCATCGACGAGAAGGAACTATCGTCAATGTTTCCAGTCTGATGGGCAAAATTGCTGCTCCTACTATGGCGACTTATTCGGCTACCAAATTTGCTTTAGTAGGATTTACTCAAGCTTTGAAAGCAGAATTAGCTCCTGACAATGTGCGAGTTGTGGCTTTGCTGCCTTCTTTAACCGATACCGATATGGTTAAAGGACTCAAACTATTTCGTTTCGTCCAACCGATGACTGCCCAAAAAGTGGCTTCGGCTTTGATAGCAGGATTGAAGCGGGAGCGGGAAGAAATTTGTGTGGGGTGGCAGAGTTATCTAGCTTTATTGTGTCAGCGTTTTACACCCTGGCTGCTAGACCTCGTTTTATCGGTAACTACCCCCATACTCAAACAGCCGTCTCCTTCGAGATTTGCTAGTCTTCGACCTTAATGGGGGCTTCATAATGCCGTTATTTTAGGTCGGAGTGATTCAGAATCACGGGTCGCTACATCTAGTTATTAATTCTCAACCCAGTTGCTCTTGTAGTGACTGGGTTTTTTGATAGCAAAATCACTAACAAGAAATAATTCAAGTATTAAAGTTTAACTACATCAAAAAAATCATCTTTATTTAAAGTATTTAAGATTGACACATTACCAGACCCAAATAAATATAGTTCTTCTTGAGCGCGAGTCATTGCCACATAAAGTTGTCTTTTCAATCTGATAATTGATTCTGGATTAGATGTATAACTATTATCAAATTGTTGAATCCAAGGAATCATAACTGTTTTAAATTCTAATCCCAAAGATGATAAGGCAGTAATAATTCTAATACCAGGTATTTTATTATTGTAATTAATTTTAGATTCTGACGATTTAGCCACCCAATAATAATTAATATTATTCTGACTTAAACTATCGATCAGTAGATTAAAATCTTGCTGATAATACTTGCCAACATAACTGTAAACAATAGCAATATCTTTGGTTTGATATCCTCTATCGATTAGTTTTTCAATTTGTTCGGTTAAAATCGTTATTTCTTTCTTTCGAGATGATAAAAGTTGAAATACTGGCTTGACTCCATTTCTTAAAGCAGAACTTGGTTTAATGACAGGAAAAGCTGATTCTATACCTTCAGTATTAGTAGCAGATGAATTGGTACTAATAGAATCGATAACACTCCAGGCAGCCGACAATATTTCTTGAGTATTACGATAGTTTTGACTGAGTTTTTTACTTCTTCCTCTGGCTTTAATACCTATTGATTTCCAAGTAAATTTAGTACGTTCGTAAAGAGTTTGCGAGCCATCAGAAACAATAGTTAAACTACCATTTTCAGGGTCTTTGAGAGCTTCAACACAACATTTAAGCCATTCTGGAAGAAAAGTATGAGCCTCATCAACTAAAATCGAATCCCATTTCTGTTCGTTTTTTAAGGAAGATATTTGAGCTTTTAATTTTTCTCCTAAATATTCATCATAATTTGCTTCAATTTGTTTGGGATTGGGTAATCTTCCTAAAATTCTCCTAGCCCAATTATGAAAATGGTAGACCTCTATTTTTTTATATTGAAGATTGAGAGAATCGTCGTGTAGCAGCGATCGCAAATAAGCAGCTAGAGTAATGTTGTAGCATAAAATCAAAACTCGACTATCAGGATTACGGCTAATCAGAAACTTAGCACGGGCAAGTAAAATAATCGTTTTTCCAGAACCAGCTACACCACTAAATAAACGATGTCCTTCTCCGATACTTCTAGCCAAACGTTCTTGTTGGATATCCAAAGTCTTGAGAATTTTACTATTAGGAGGTAATTCTATTTCGTCAGGTACACTACTAGGTGTTGCTAATTCTGTTTTAGCTACAAACTCTGGATATAAAATACCTTTTATCGTACTAATTTGGTCTTGAGTTAAAGTTTTGAAAGGAAAGTAAGTAGTAAACATTTCCTTGAAACGATTTACTAATGTCCTTTCTTCAATCTCTTGCCAGGATAATAGTTCGTCTTTAAAAGCTACTTGGGGTGGTTCTAAAACTTGAATTAAATTATCTTCTTCAGCTTGGTTTCTAGTAATATTTGACATTACAACACCATGACCAATAGGAAATATTGGCTTTCCTTCATAATTGCCTTTTTGATGGCATAAGACGGGAAAATTTTTCAGAGTTTCGAGCAGGTTAATAAAATATCCGCGACACTGTTCTAAGGGAGCTTTTTCTCGTTCGATTTTTACTACTCCATTTTTAACTCTTTCAATGGTAAAAAAATCACGGTTTGCTATTTTAATATTTTTATAAAAATATCCTTTAACTTCAATAACGAGTAAACCCAATGTTGGAGATAAAATAATAAAATCAGCTTCTAGACCCATAATTTTTGGGTTATGCCAAACTACAAATGTATTACTCAATCGCTCGCGAAGTATGGCAAATAACCTTTTTTCTCCCTGAGATGCTTCACCAGGTATGGTTTCTGGAATCATTATTGCCATAATCTTCTTTCCTTTTTGTCTTATTTTTTTAAGTATTCAAATCTTTCATAACCTATTTTAAATATCGTAAAAAAATGAAAGCAGATAAAGCTACAGTTTTGGATGAAGTTTGAAATTTTTAAAACTACCTTTAGATTCGACGTTTCTAAATTTTAGCTATGAATTATAACGAAAAAGTACTAATTGGAAAAATTCAACAATATTTATTACAGGAATCAGCAGAGCGTGAATCGCACCATTATGAAATACCAAACGATTTTAGATTAGATTATCTTGGTGATCAGAACGGATATCATGATTTTGATGGAATTATCATATATAAATATTCAGAAGATACTGATAATTATTACGTTTATGATGATGACGATTATGATGACGATGAAAGAGTTACAACAACGGAGACAACTACAAAAGTTAGAGCCTTGTTCAGTTTCGATGATAATTTCAATTTAATAGATTTTCAATGTGATTGATAATATGCAAGTAAAAACAATAATTGATGTTGAAGAATTTGAAGGTTTTGAAATTCGCAGGTAATTAGATGGAGACTTGTGATATCCTGGCAGCTTTGATGTAACTTTTTCTAGACCAGCGTGGGGTTTGACCGAGATACGTGTAAAATCATGCCACATCTCTCTGTAACTCTTACTCCGTAAGGGTTTGATTTTTCAGACTATATTGCGATCAGCCCGAAGGGCTGCCACTGCGTGATCGCCAACTATCTGTATAGCAAAAAGCTTGAAAAACTTATTCTATAAAGCTTTAACCTATATTTTGCTTAGTATTAACTTTCTTCAAAAACATTAGCAGACATTAAAAATATGGCTTATGAAGAGCATTAGCAGACGTAAAACCCTAGTTTTTAGTTGAGTTATTTCTGCTAATACAACTTAGCAGACATAAATCGCGTGAGAAATAATTGAAATCTGGAAGCTATATATAGCAATAGTTTCAAGGCGATGTGGCACGAATTTACACGTATCTCGGCTCAACGCCAAATTGGTTATACCTATCACTCTCTGGAGATTTGGAGGCAGTTAGCACCCAACAGCAATAGCTGTTAAAAAAGTATTGAATCATTTACTTAAATATAGTTACTAAGAAAAAATTATGGTTAAATCAAACAATTTTGGCGCATATGTAGCTGTAATAACTTTAGTTTTAACTATATCTGCGCCAGCTAAGGCAGTTAGTGTTTCTGCTTTTAGTGACAGAGCATCTTGGGAGGCAGCAGTAGGCGGAAATTTTAGCGAGGAAACATTTAATTCTTATACAGTTGATACATCTTTTGTTGACACATCATTAGATGTTGGTGACTTTACTCTTAATGGCATAACTTCTATCCCTGGAAAACAAAAGATTGATGTTCCACCTCTAGACTCTGCTTCGTTGGATATAGATGGAAGTCCCATCATCAATGGTTTAACAAATAGCTCTTCATTTTTCACGGCAACATTTGACTCTCCAATTACAGCATTTGGCGCAAATTTTGCCTCTGTTTCTGTGAATGGAGCAACTAGGTTAACTGGTAATTTAATTCAAGGAGGAAGTTTTTCTTTAAATGTGACTCGTAACCTTAGTTTTTTTGGACTTATTATTGATGGAGATAGTTTTAATACTGTAGCTCTTAGAAGGATTAATTTTGGTAATGATAGTTTTGGAATGGATAATTTTGTTTATGCCGATTCTAGCGCATCCGTTCCATTTAAATTCTCCCCTACTTTAGGTTTACTTAGTATTAGTGGCATTTGGGGCATTTCTCGTCTATGTAAGAGGATTGGTGTTTAGTCGGGGTCGTACCGAGATACGTGTAATTTCGTGCTGCATCTCATTCAAACCATTGATATATATGGGTTTTAAAATTAGGCTCTCTCACAGACTCTTTCTGTCTGATAAGTTGTATTAGCAGAAGTAACTCAACGAAAAATCAGGGTTTTACATCTGCTAATGCTTTTCATAAGTGCTATTTTTAATGTCTGCTAATGTCTTTAAAGAAAGCTCAGAAGAGTATCA
>NZ_LR214083.1:2291-7380 GCF_900659865.1 Hyella patelloides LEGE 07179 | reverse complement strand
GCCCTGCGGTGTCTTGCTCTCGATAGGGAAAGGTATCTAAATCAACGCCATTAGCAATAATTGTTACTTTTGCTTGAGAGTTAAATTCCTCCATCTGTTGTTTATCTTCATCGGTAGTCACTACCACCTGAGAAAACTTACTTATCGATTTTTGTTCATAGCGTTTGAGGAGGGGTAAGTACAAGCGATCGCGTTTTGGATTATCCGATGTATTGGTAGCTAGTTGGTTTTTGCAAGTACGAAAAATTGAGCTATGAATATCAATAACGGTAGTTACTTTATTACGCCATTGGGGACGAATATAGATTTCGTTAACACTATGTTCGCAGGTAATAGCATCAAATTTATTAGCCTCTACAGCCTTATCAATCCATTCTTGTATCTCTGGAGAATAGAGATAAAGTACATTAGGAGGAGTCCCTTGAATAAAAAATTGAGCAAAACGCTTTATCTTAGCTACAATACCTGATTCTATAGAGTTAGGGCGATCGAATACTACTAATTCTGCTATATGCTGCTTTAAACCTTCCACATCTGCATCACTAACATCATCAGCCCTTTGAGTTACTACAGTTACATCATGATGTTGAGCAATTGGCTGAAGTAAATTAAATGTTCTATTGTGTGTCCCTCCCTTAGTAGGTGGATAAGGAAAGGTAGACGAGATCATTAAAATTTTCATTACTAATTGTTAGTTGTTGATTGCCAATGGCTAGTTATTAACTGATAAGGTGATAACTGACTGAATTCTTACAGCCCGATTAAAATCTTTAACCTCTGCTCGACTTCTGTTATCGTCTTTTCATTAACTGTTCCCCATTTTGTAGCAAATCTTTCTACTGAAACCGATCTAACATCTTCGCACTTAATAAAACTTTTGAATTTTAATCCTGCTTCTGGTGGATTTATTTCAACATGAAAAGGAATTTTTTTGTTTTTAGAAGTAATAGGCAAAACCACAGCTAAACCTGATGCACCTTGATTAAAAAGATTTACCGAAATTACTAAACAAGGTCTTTTTCCTGCCTGTTCGTGTCCCCTAACTGGGTTTAAGTGATTTTTTCTACTGTTGGTTGTTCCTCATTCCTCATCCCTCATCCCTCATCCCTTAATAAGCCTCTACCATCATCCGAATTACATCAGGCATTTTATAATTAGCTGACCAACCTAATTTTTCTTTCGCTTTAGTAGGATTGGCTTTACTAACTGCTAAATCAGTGGGGCGCAATAAACTATCATCTGTAACTACATGATCTTGCCAATTCAAACCCACACAATTAAAAGCTTGTGCGACTAACTCTTCTAAAGAATAACTATGTCCTGTAGCGACAACATAATCATCTGCTTGCTCTTGCTGCAACATTAAATACATCGCTTCTACATATTCAGCAGCCCATCCCCAATCTCGTTTAACAGAAATATTGCCGAGATATAGTTTTTCAGAGGTATCTTTTGCAATCCGACAAGCAGCAGCTACAATTTTTTGAGTCACAAATCTCTGAGGTCTTAAGGGAGATTCGTGGTTAAATAGAATGCCAGAACAAGCAAATATATCATAAGCTTCGCGATAGTTAGCTACTTGCCAAAAAGCAGTAGATTTTGCCACTGCATAAGGACTTCTGGGTCTAAAGGGCGTATTTTCATCGGCAGGGCGATCGCCGATATCCCCAAAACATTCACTCGAACCAGCATTATAAAACTTGATGGGCGCACCTATAAAGCGAATTGCTTCTAAAAAATTAAGTGTCCCTGTGGCAATACTTTCTAAGGTTTCTACTGGTTGTTCAAAGGAAAGTCCTACAGAGGTTTGTCCCGCAAGATTATAAATTTCGTCTGGTTTAACTTGAGATATTACTTGTAAAACACCACGAAAATCTGTGGGTACAAGGGATTTATATTTAACTTTTTCCCGAATACCTAAACGCAATAGATTACGAAAGGAAGATACTTGGGCATCCCTGGAAGTTCCAACAACTGTATAGCCTTTTTCTAGCAGTAATTTGGCTAAATACGCGCCATCTTGACCAGAAACACCACAAATTAGGGCTGTTTTCATAATTTATTTTTTAAATAAGTTTTGCACCACTGCACTAAAATAACCTATTTGTCCGTAAGCGTAGAGAAAATTATCAAAGCGCAACGCAGGGTTATTAAAATACTTCAGGCTCTTATAGAACCCTCGAATCATTCTTTCTCCGCCACGGTTAAATTGTGCCAAACCAGCACGCCCTGCAATTTCTTCACGGTAACATTCACTGACACCTTGCCACCAACTACGGTTGATAAACCATTTGGGTTGTAGTCTTTCTGGGGAGACATTATGGGCTGCTAAGGCTTCGGGTAAGTAAGCAACTTGCCAACCTTTTTCTAATGCTAATTCTGTCATTAACAATTCTTCATTAGACAATAAGTTTTTACCTACTCTACCTAAATTGGGATCGAAACCACCAATTTCTGATAAAAAAGATTGACGTAAAGAATAATTCAAACCTCTAGGAGTCAAGTTAGGATTATCTAAATAGACTATTTCCTCTCCTAAGTCATAACTCCCCAAAGCACCAGACATCTCTTCTGAGAGCCAATTAGGTAGTGTTCTTCCTTCTGGTAATATAAGAGTAACTTTTCCTCCAGCGATCGCTAATTGGTCATTTTCTCTGTAAGCCTCGGCAATTATTCTCAACCATTGGGGAGAAGCTTCCGCATCATCATCTAAGTAAGCCAAAATCGGTGCAGTGGTTTCTTTAGCACCTCTATTACGGGCGACGGATAAACCTAACTCTGGTTCGTAGACATATTTTAAAAGAGGATTATCTAAACGTTGCTCGACAACTTCTTTAGTGCGATCGCTTGAGGCATTATCAACTACAATAATTTCATAATCATCAAAGTCTTGTTTTAACAAACTATCAATGGCAGCACCTAAGTAGCGATCTCGATTGTGAGTGCAAATAATAGCAGCAATCTCTGGCATGGAAAATTAATAATTAATAATTAGTAATTAATAACTAATCACAACACCGACCAGGGAGACAAGCTACCTAATAGTTAATAGTGTTGTTTATCTATTTTTTACTGAACTTCCCCTAGTGTACGTCCTCTATTATATGAAATACAAAAAAGAATGCAACAGATTAATTGTAGGGTGGGCGACCGAAGGAAGTGCTTTAGTGCAATGCCCACCCTACTCCTATATCTATGTGTAACAAACATTTATCCAATTGGTATTATATGAAATACAAAAAAGAATGCAACATATAATCTGTAGTGATTATTCATGAATTATCACTACAAGGTAAAATTATTGGTAGCAAACATTTAAGTATTTGATATAAGGGGCTGACACCGTCCTTCTTCGGGTGGTGCAGGGGATGCCCCGTCTTAACGTTAATACGTAACGCTATATCTGATAGGTAGACTCGAAAGATAGAGTTTTGGTTATTTCGTTTGATGACAATTTGCTGCATCCCTGGGAGTCCGAGTAGCATTATTTCCAGTGGGATAAGCAGTTAAAATTACATTTCCATCTGCTTGTTTAATTACTCCTCTAGCAATGTAAATGGGTTCGCCATTATCTTTGTATGCTACTGGTTGAATTTGGTGGGTAATATTCTGGGTTGAGTACTGATTCTGAGGCTGCGAAAGATTGGGTGTCATTGGTTTTTCATCATCAATTAAGACATCAGCACTTAAAGGTGAAACTGGTGTTGGTGGTACGCCTCCTTTACCTTGAATAACTAACCCAGATGCTTCTGCATCGGCAGCACAAGCACCAGATGTTACTGTTTCTATGTCTACGACATTAGTAGATAATTCCCCAGTTTCTTGAATATTGTTAGCATCAGGAAGATTAAGAGTTACATTGCCACTAAGACCAAATTCAGAACTAGCATCAAGATCGTTAGTTCCGTTTCCTAGTGTAGCTGGACGTTCTTCAAGACCGAAAAGAGCTTCTGCTGTGATGTTAATATTACCTCCATCTCCTTGCTCCGCACTAGCAATAATGTCATTACCATTACCATCACTAGGAAAAGCAACAATGAACCTAGCATCAATTTCTAAGTTACCACCATTAGCATTATTGAAAGCCTCAGCAGAGATGAGGCTGTTATTGCGTAAGGTTAAATCTTCAGCGATTTGTAAATTAATAATGCCACCCCCACTAGATCGAGTCGAAGCACTAATTTGGCTATTGTTGTCCAAACTAACTGAATCTGCTTGCACTGTTAAATTACCCGCATTACCTTGAGCAGTTGAATTACTATCACTTTGTATACCACTCCCACTAGTAAAAGAAACGTTAGTTGCATTGATAGTAATATTCCCTGCATCTCCTATTCCATTTGTACCACTTGTCAGAAGAGCCCCATCGCTCAGAGAAAATATATCTGTAGTGATATTTATATCACCACCATTACCTTCAGTGTCAGGATCGTTCACAATAGTAAAAATCGAACTGGGAGCTGTAGGACGTGAAGGATTAACTCCGTCAAAGGAAACCTCTGTAAAGGCAGTAATATTGACATCTCCTCCATCAACCTGTCCGAAGGTAGGAGTAATTATCTGACCACCATTGGTTACCAATAACCTATCTGTAGTGATATTTATTCCTTCGGAATTACCTACTGCCATCGTTTCTGTCGCATTTCTAATAATAGAATTATCCAAAGAGATTGTATCTTCAGCAACAATGAATATTCCGCCAGGATCTCCCGATCCTACTGCACTGGCACCAACAAAACCTCTCTGTGTCAAAGACAGATTAACCGTAGTGATATTGATATCTCCAGCATCCCCATTCCCAAAGGTACTAGCATCAACTAGCCCTCCATTGGTGAGATTGAGATTGGCAGTAGAGATGGTGACACCCCCTGCATTTCCTTCTGCATCTGTATTAACATCACTGAAAACACCAGTAGCAGTATTTGAATTGTCACCATCAATCTTGATGGTATCGCTGGCTCTAATCTCCACCGAACCCGCATTCCCAATACCATTAGTACTAGCAGAAACTTCCGCTCCATTGGTGAGATTGAGATTGGCAGTATCAATGGTGACACCCCCTGCATCTCCTTCTCCATCTGAATTAACT
>NZ_LR214083.1:0-1919 GCF_900659865.1 Hyella patelloides LEGE 07179 | reverse complement strand
TTTGAATTAACTTGACTGAAAACACCAGTAACAGTATCTGGATTGTCACCATCAAGATTAATGGTATCGCTGGCAATAATCTCCACCGAACCCGCATTCCCAATACCATTAGTACTAGCAGAAACTTGCGCTCCATTGGTGAGATTGAGATTGGCAGTAGAGATGGTGACACCCCCTGCATTTCCTTCTCCATCTGAATTAACTCGACTGAAAACACCAGTAGGAGTATCTGAATTGTCACGATTAATATTAATGGTATCGCTGGCAATAATCTCCACCGAACCCGCATTCCCAATACCATTAGTACTAGCAGAAACTTGCGCTCCATTGGTTGCAAAGAGTGAATCAGTCACAATATTTATATTCCCTGAATTGCCCACACCGAAAGGAGCAACTCGATTGCCAATACTGCTATCATCCAGAGTTAGATTCTCAGTAACGTTAACACTAATATCTCCAGCAGTAGCATTAGGAGAAGTTGAATCGGCAGTTATTCCCGCTCTTAAGAAACTTCTACTAGATTCTCCTGCTGTAAGACTTAGATTGCGAGCGTTAACGGTGATACTTCCTCCACCAGTACCCCTAACATCTACATCGGCAGCATTAGTTAGGTTGATATCGGCTCTTTCTACATCTTCAGGAAAACTCAAACTACCATCATCATTAATACCAACTTCTCCTGCTTCTGATAGACTACCTAAAAAGATATTTCCTCCTGGTGCGGTAGCTTCACCAGCTTCAAAGTTAATATTCCCACCCACTAAACCCAGGGTGTTTCCTGGTTGAACTGACAAACCCACAAAATCACCCGCGTCATTTCGCACAAATGAACGATTTACTATTGGCTCAGGATTATCACGAAAACCCAAACCAATGGGGGCATTAATCGTAATTAAGGGAGGATTATCTAAATTTGTCGCGCTAAATTCTCCATCAGGAAATAGAATACTGTCTGCGGTGCTGCCATAAAAAGAACCACCAATTTGCAGACTAGCACCCTCACCAAACAAAATACCAGCAGGATTGATTAAAAATAAATTAGCCGTACCATTAGCCCGAATCAATCCATTGATATTAGAGATATTGCCCCCTGTAACGCGAGAAAAAATGTTAACTATGTCCGACGCATTGTTAAAGAAAGCCTCACTTCCATTTGGCACAGAAAACTCCCCAAAACTATGAAATAAATTCCCGCCCGCGCGATCTCCATCGTCTATCTGTACTCCTGTATCTGTCGGAGTTAAATTAGTATTGGTACTGCCGTCAGTAGTAATTTGAGCCGAAGCAGAAGACAGAACAATACTATTACCAAAAGTTACGATGTAAGTAGCAAAAAGATAAAATGGGGTCTTATTAAACATCTTGTTAAATAAAAAGTAGTAAAAAAATCTTGTAAATCTTGTCGAACTGCAATCAAAAATTTATGGAGACTGGGGAATAGCGATAGGAAAATCAGAAACGCACATTAAGAAAATAAATGTGTATAATTAATTTTCTGTCTTTACTTATAACCAGGTTTTTAAGGCTTTTTGTGATAGATAAATATTTATTTATACTATTTATTCAGTTCATATTTTTCTTTTTTTCTTGATGCTTTTATTGATTAATTATCTCCCGATCTAACATTAAACTACAAATTTACTTCAGAAGAGGTAACAGGTAACAGGTAAGAGAAAATTATTGGTATATTGACATTTAGTTATAAGAGGACATCTGAAAAGTTATTTTTTTACGTTCGAGTTCTTGGTTTTGCCCCCCCAGCCCCCCAACTCTGGGGGGAGAAGGATAGAAAGTCCCCCAAGTTTGGGGGATTTAGGGGTCCAGAGCTGGATCTATTTCGCAAAGAACCTCCACAACAGCCTCTTCAAAGATCCTTAGCTGACTAGTTGTAATGAATCTAGCAATAGCAAAAAACAAAT
>NZ_LR214082.1 GCF_900659865.1 Hyella patelloides LEGE 07179 | reverse complement strand
AAGATAGAGCGTTGGTGGTCGGTTCTCAAAACTTGGATGAAGCAGAGAGTTAAAGAATTTGAAACTGTTAGAGAATGTGTTGATACAGCTTTTAAAAAATGTCCTAACGTATATGCGTAATGCTATAAAAGAAAGAAAAATTGACTCTTTATTTAACGATTATTCTTCGAGCTGCAACTTCTCTACCTAAATTCGATTTATGGTTAACTCTAATTACTTTGAATGATTGTTAGCTTAATCAAGAAGTATTACTTGATATACATGGACAAGCACCTGAACCAAGACCTGAACTTTTCTAAACCAAGACCTGAAGAAAACAGTATTTTTTCTGCTGAGTATTTCTTTTATGAAATTAGAATCAACGTAGGAAAAAGATTGTTCTTTTCCCCATCAGATAAACAAATATTTCACTGAAGGATCGAGAACAATGGCAGAAATGGTATGGACAAGCATTGGTGATTAATACGAACTGTGGGAACATGGTACGTATGATATGGACAAAGAGGGACAATAGAGCTCATTTAAGGATTTGATAGAGACTTTTACTTACAAAGTATCAATATATTTCAGAGCAACTTTTTAGGGCGAATATTGCTGATTTGAGAGGTATTGCTGTCAGTGTAGCTGGTTAATTTAACCATAATTTGCTTTCCTGATGCCAGAGGACTGTAAAATTAATATTCACGAAATTATTTTAAAAGTTTTTTTTTCTAGTCCTTAATTTTCTATACCTTTTGATAGATGTAGGAAAATTACGTCTTGGGCAATATGTAATAAAAACTAGTATATGCACGTAGCTCTTAATTGAAGCAAAAAATGCGTATTTTTACGGAAGACATTTTCAAGATGGTATTGTTATCATCCTAAGAGCAAATCAGTTATATTACTGAGACGATAATTACGTATTGTTTTGAATAATATCTCTATTTGTAACCCATAAATTGTGAAATAGCTTATGTAAGCAATTAGTACTTTAGTCTTGATTGACGGTACTTACATTTACTTGATTAAGTTCGACCAAGAATTAAGACCTGCATAAGATTTTCTTCTTGACAAAATAATTTTAACTGCTTTGTTCTTGTTAGAAGAAAAAAATTGAAGTTCTCAGCAAATTTATGTATGTAAAATCCGTAAATTTGCGCAAGACACTTTAAGTACAATAGTTAGATAATTAGATTAAGGTTATTATAATAAAAGGCTATCCCAAAATTAAGAATAGTTGACAAAAAAAAGGATATTGCTACCTGACAATATCCTAGTCTTTAGACCAACCAATAAACTGTGAAATAATTAAATCAAACTAAGTTCGACCAAGAACTTTTGGATTTAGTGCATTAGTTACCTGCTAATGCCTTTTTAAATTATACACGGAATTTTATTGAATCTTTGATTCGGCTTATTAAATTAGCCAACTTCATGGTGAAAACCACTCATAATAGTAGTTTTAGAGCTAGATTAATTTTTGTAAAGATCATGAAACTTGATATTTTTTGAAAAATGTTAACTATTTTAAAATGTTAACTATTTTACCAAGATAAGATAAAAACTTTATTTGTTCTTTATAAAGGAATTAATTCTGGGAAATTAGCTAGTAATTGATCTTCAGTAAGTAAATCTCCTAATTGAGCAGGAGAAAAGTGAATTTGAATGGCTCTTAGTTGCTCTTGATAATGTAAATTAATCAAAGCCTTCAAAGCGTATTCCAGAGCCTCTACATCAGCTAAATTAGCTTCTAGATCGAGAACTTCTCCTTCATAAGCAACACCTAGCATTACAACTAAGTTATCAGTAATTGGTATAGATAGAGACTCTTCTTCTGTGAGAGTTTGACTCAAATTTGGTTCACTAAGATATCGTTGAGCAGAGTCGGTAAATAATTCTTCTACGTAATCTCCTGCTTCCCCTTCATCCCAAAAAACATCTCCTTCATTTGCAGCAGATTGCCAAGAGGTGTTCATTTGTAGTAAATTTTGACAGACAGAAACTAATCCTTCTCCTAAATCTGACATTTCACCATCAGCATCCATTGCATCCCTAGCTACTTGGTTGAGAACACCCAATAAAGGAGCAACTTCTTGTCCACTCAGATGAATAAAGAGGCGACAGACAACATAGCGAGTTTTTCCTGAAAATTTATTTAAGCGAGCGCGCCAAGAGGTCATATTTATTTATTTATCTAACTACACAGTATTTTTTACTTTATCTTAAGTGTAGCTATTAACTTGCAGTGGTTTTAGTTATATTATTCGACATGAAAATTTTATTTTTACATCCTAATTTTCCAGCTCAGTTCCGCCATTTAGCAGCTAGTCTGGGACAAGACCCTAAAAATCAGGTAGTTTACGGGACAAATCGCCGTGAAGGTAACATTGCGGGGGTAACTAAAATTCTGTATGAAAAATCTCGTACTGCTAGAGCAGAAACCCATCATTATGTCAGACCTTTAGAAAATGCCGTACTAGAAGGACAAGCCGTTTACCGCTTAGCACAGCAACTCAAAGATAATAATTTCATCCCCGATATTGTTTATGGTCATTCTGGTTGGGGTCCTACTTTGTATATGAAAGATGTGTTTCCTAAAAGTAAGTTGTTATGTTATTTTGAGTGGTTTTATAATGCCCACGGGTCTGATGCTGACTTCGATCCGAGCGATCCCATTAACTCAGACGATGAAGCTCGTATTAGAACTAAAAATGCTCCGATATTACTAGACTTGTATAGCTGCGATCGCGGATTATCCCCCACTAATTGGCAACGACAACAATTTCCCCTTGAGTTTCAGCCAAAGATAAAAGTACATCATGACGGCATCGATATTAACTATTTTCAGCCCATCGAAGGAGCAAAATTAGTTTTACCTCGTATTAAGCTAGACCTTTCGGAAGTACCAGAAATCGTTACCTATGTCGCCAGAGGAATGGAACCCTATCGAGGATTTCCTCAATTAATTGAAACTATTGCCATTTTGCAAAAAAAACGACCCCAATGTCATTTTGTAATTGTGGGTAAAAATCGTGTGGCTTATGGTAAATCACTACCGAATAATCAAACCTATAAAGATGTCCTGCTAGAGAAGTTTCCTCTAGATAGCGATCGCGTCCACTTCACCGATTTACTTCCTTACAATGAATATCTACAGGTATTGCAAGCATCTTCGGTTCATATCTACCTCACCCGTCCCTTTGTCTTATCTTGGTCGATGTTAGAAGCTTTAGCTACTGGCTGTTTAATTGTGGGTTCAGCAACTTCCCCAGTACAAGAAGTGATTGAAGACGGGGTCAATGGCTTGTTAGTAGATTTCTTTAAACCCAAACAAATAGCAGAAAGAGTAATCGAAGCCTTGGAAAATCGCGATCGCATGGCGGCAATTCGCGCTCAAGCCAGAGAAACTATCGTAGAACGCTACGATCTCCATAAATTGTTACCCCAACATTTGGATTGGGTGATGCAGTAGCAGATATTTGCGAAAATCAACCCCCTCTTGATCTCGGACTTGATTAAAGTTGATTATGCTTATCTAATTGCGTTCTATCTGGACATTTATTTGCTACCGTGCTATATAGTGATGAGTTTGATAACATTTATATTTATATCGATCGATAATAACGGCAGTATCTAAACTGGGGAAGTCGGGGATCATCAAATAGGAGGAAATTTAACACTGTGACTTTAGCTGAAATTATTGCCAAGGGTGGTATAGCTGTTTGGCCCCTATTAGTACTATCTGTACTTTCCATTGCCACTATTATTGAAAGAAGTTGGTTTTGGTCTAGGGTGTTGCTCCAAGAGAAAATTATTCTCAAGCGCGTTATGGAAGCAGCAAATCTTAACTGGATTCTGGTAGCGAAAATAGTTCGGGAGTATAAAAATCATCCTTTAGCCAGGTTTGTTAATTCTCCTTTGCAATTAGAAAGTCCCGACCCTGATATCTTTCATTTGGCATTAGAAGCAGCAGCCGATGATGAACTAGCCCAAATGCGTAAAGGGGAAAAACTGCTAGAAGCCATTGTGGCATTATCTCCTTTGTTGGGTCTATTTGGTACGGTTTGGGGATTAATCAAGTCTTTAAGTTCCATCCAAATTAGCGATCTCGGTACAGCCTCCACTTCAGGAGTCACCCTCGGAATTGGGGAATCTTTAATTTCTACTGCATTAGGCTTGTTAGTGGCAATTTTTAGTTTGTCTTTTTATCGCTTATTTCAAGCATTTTGGTCGAGTCGAGTCAGACTATTTCGCAAAACAGGTAGTGAATTAGAAGTACTTTATCGTCAAAAGTGGTTTGAAGCCCAAGATTTAGAAATTAGTGCAGATAGTGAAGGAGAAAAATTCAACTTTAGTACTCAAATAGCTCCTACATCACAAAATACTCAAAAATCACAAAATACTCAAATAGCTCCTACATCACAACAATTAACCAAGTTGCAAGGTTCACCACCAAGACGCAGAAAGCGCAAGCCTGATACTTCAAACTAATTATTAACAACAAATTTTGCAGCAATAACAATAACAAGTTATTAGATACTTCCCATGAATAGCGATCGCCAAGATCAGTCCCTGAAAAAAAAACGCAAGTACAGTAAACATAATGCTGCTCCCGCCCCGATTCGTCGCTTTAGACTATGGCAAGATGAAACTCAAAGCAGCGATCTCAGAATTGAGTTATTGCCTCTGATTGATGTTATTTTTTGTATCCTGACTTTCTTTTTACTAGCAGCAGTCAATTTTACTCGTCAGCAAGCCATTAGCCTTAATCTACCCCAGGCAAAAACGGGTACTCCTCAAATGCGCGATATGTTGATTGTGACTATTGATGATATTGGTCAGTTATACGTGGAGAAACAGCTAGTCACCAGAAGTCTCTTATCTGCTCACATTGAAGAATACAACGAAAACAACCCTAATGGTTTAATGGTGCTATACGCAGCGCAAAACTCTACTTACAGAGAAGTAGTTGAGGTTTTAGATATCTTGCGAGAAGTCGGTGGCGATCGCGTAGCCTTAGCAACTATTCCCACCGCCACAGAAAATGGTAATTCTGACTCGACAACTCCCTCTATGCCTCAAATTCCCGATCCTGAAAACCTTCCTGGCTTGCCCAATCCTTCTCCGTAAAACAGCGAAAATGACTAAAATTAGATATTTTGGCAACTCAATTGATAATTTATTGTTTTTTTCTGAGAATCATTTGTCTGATTTCTTTTTCTTAATTTCTGAGTTCTTTCTTCTTAAATAACTAATCTGATAGAATTTGTGGGCAGGAATCAATATACTATAAAAACTAACGTTATTTAAAAATGTATTAGTTTTTGACAACTAATGTATTTTCAACAGGGAGGAAAAAATTGATGAAGAGATTTGCCAGCATTCTTGCTGCTGTACTAATGACCATCAGTGCATGGGGATTTTCTGGAATTAATTCGGCTCAAGCTGGGAATTTAAGTGTTTTTACGATGCAGTCTAGTCCTATCTTTGCTGCTCGTCGTAATGCTGCTGATGACAAGCTTGGAGAAATTAAGGGAAAAGTAGACTTAAATAACAGTGATGTTAGAGATTTCCGTAGTTTACGTGGCTTTTATCCTAACCTAGCCAGTAAAATTATTCAGAATGCACCCTACACCAATGTAGAGGATGTTTTGAATATTCCTAGCTTGAGTGAAAAACAACAAGAACGTTTACAGGCCAATTTAGAAAACTTCGTAGTTACTGAGGCATCCGATGTTATGAATGCAGGTTACGATCGTTATAATCCTGGAGTGTACTAAGAAATAGCCATTTTTTATTTAATAAACTGCTTAATTTTAAATTAAGTTTCAATAACTTGATTGATGTTTTGACCACCACGCTCACCAAAGGCGTGGTTTTTTTCATAGCAGAATTCAAAAATAAATTTACATTCATTGAGTCAATCTTTAAGATTATTAATTTCTCAATATTTAATTTAAGATTTAAGTCTTGCACCAAGGTTCAATTTAGCCTAATTTATTAATTGCTAGGCTTAAATTTTACATTTAAAAACCTAGGTCAAGCCTTTTTAATTGTAGAGTCCAGAATCTATCATCCGTAATACTTATGATTTCTCTCGAAAATCCTCAAACTTCTTCAGAATCAGGACTAAACCACAAAAATCGTATTTTATTGGTAGAAGATGAAGACTTAATTAGAGATATGGTTTTGGTTGCCTTAGAGGAAGAAGGCTATGAAGTACAAATCACTAATAACGGGAGAAACGCTCTTAATTTATTACAAAACAAGAATCAGAGCGATCGCGAATTTGTTCCAGATTTAATTATTTTGGACTTAATGTTACCAGAAGTTAACGGCTTAGATATTTGTCGTTTATTGCGATATCAAGGCAATATTACACCGATTCTAGTAGTTAGTGCCAAAGGTAGCGAAACAGACCGCGTTTTGGGCTTAGAAGTAGGAGCGGACGACTATTTGACAAAGCCTTTCAGTATGCGAGAATTAATTGCTCGCTGTCGTGCTTTATTGCGTCGTCAGAGATATAGCTCTCAAGCTCAAACACCAGTACAAAAATACCGCGATATCAATCTCTTTCCCCAAGAATGCAGAGTTGTCGTGCGAGGAGAAGAAGTTAACCTCTCTCCTAAAGAGTTTCGTCTTCTAGAGCTATTTATGAGCTACCCTCGTCGCGTCTGGTCGAGAGAGCATTTAATTGAACAAGTATGGGGAGGAGATTTTCTAGGAGATACCAAAACTGTTGATGTTCATATTCGTTGGTTGCGAGAAAAATTAGAAGTCGATCCTAGCCAACCTGAATACTTAATTACCGTGCGAGGTTTCGGCTATCGTTTTGGTTAAACCGGTAATCAGTTAACTGTTATAACCACTAGACATCTTGCAAAAATCAACCCAAAATCAAAACCTATAGCTTTTGACTTGACTCAACCAGATTTTATGGGAGTGGGTGCAAGAAGTTTAATAATTAAGTCATATCCGACTCATGTTTTTATCTTTCGTGAGAGAAGACCATCGCGGGACGCGATGGGATGGGCGGTATAAACGCCTGGGAAACCACAGGCGGGACGCCCTTATGAATCGAACTTTACAGCGAAGCTAGTAATCTGGTAAGATACCTCTATGAAACAGCTTAGAGGTTTTAAGTACAGATTTTATCCCACTTCAGCGCAGCGATTAGAGCTAGCGCAAACATTCGGATGTGCGAGGTTCGTCTACAGTGCGATTCGTTCATCTTAAACCTATTCAATAGGGAGACAGATGGCTCTGGTAATGAGTATTCATAACTCACCAGATGATAACTTAGTTTCCGATATGGGTGTAAGTCCCATCGCCCTAATGCGGGGTTGAAAAGCCCTAAAGGACTCGCTTCGCATCGCATACAGCGTCCAAACTCGCGAGAGTAATGT
>NZ_LR214081.1 GCF_900659865.1 Hyella patelloides LEGE 07179 | reverse complement strand
TCGTTTGAAAACCCTAAAGGACTCGCTTCGCGTCGCGCAAGGGAAGACTTACTAACAGAGGCGCACTAAGACAAAACAGAGCATAGGTAGAACTTAGGTTTTAACCAAATAGAATCTTATCTGGCACCAGCTAATTATAAATAACCTGTCAATAGATATATAAGACTAACTAAGATTTCAAGCTAGGATTGAGTGCCAAAAGCAGGAACTGGTTTAAAATCCAGATTTTCATCTTTTTCTTTAATCACTGTTAGCTCTGTAGGTTTACAGCGTTTAACTTCTACGACGACCTCTACTGCGCCTTCTTTACTCAAATCCTCTAGATAACCAACTTTGGAGGATTTCGCCTCTTTAAGACTCATAAAAGGGCCAAAATAGTAAGTGCAATTGGGCTTCTGAGTTTCAATTTTTACCCAGTAAGCCCATCCTATGGCGTTCAAAATTCTTGTTAAAATTTCTTTCATTATTTTCCTTGTGGTAGCAATACAGTGTTTGATGGTTATGATTTTTTTTATATTCTGTTACAAATCTTAAACAATTTGTAACTATTTTGATTATTTTTTCAGTGAACAATCAATATTTTAATTAAATTTCACTTGTTTTTGACGATAAACCTCATATATCGCGATCGCTGCTGCCACTGAAGCATTTAAGCTAGGAGTTTTTCCCTGAAGAGGAATCGCCACTAACTCATCGCAATGACGTTCAACAAGAGAGCTTAGACCCTTTGCTTCTGAGCCTATCACTAATCCTATCGCCCCAGAAAAATCAATTTTGTGTAGCAGCTTACTACTTTCAGCCGTTGTACCGTAAATCCAGAATCCAGATTCTTTTAATTTTTCCAGTGTTTTACTGAGATTAACTACTCTGGCAATTGCTAAGTTTTCTAAAGCTCCCGCAGCAACTTTCATGACTGTGGCGGTGACACCAACTGCTCTTCTTTGGGGAATAATTAATCCTTGTACCCCCATTGCTTCTGCTGTCCTCACTATTGACCCTAAATTATGGGGGTCTTCGATGCCATCAGCTATTACTATTACAGGAGAGTCAGTTTCACTTTTGGCTCTTGTTAATAGTGCTTCTAAATCCCAATAGCTATAGGGTGCTATTTGAGCGGTAATTCCTTGATGATTGGCGTATTGTGTAAGGTTGTCTAAGCGATGAGTAGCTACTTCATCAATCACTGTGCCTTGTTTTTTAATTTGTTGTAGCAATTCGCGAAATCTGCGATCGCGTTTTACCTGAGAAGTTAACCAAATACGGTTAATTTGGCGATCGCTTTCTAGCAAAGCTAACACACTATGACGACCATAAACCAGATCGGATCGTTCTTCTGAAGCTTCAGAAGATGAGGCTTTATCTGATACTGGTTGAGGTTGAGATTGTTTTTTTGGGGCGCGACGAGGACGGGGGGTAGGATTAGATTTAGCCATCTACATCGGAATTAATCTTAAGTTTAGTTAATAAATCTTGTAAGCGATCGCAATTAGTCAGATACAAATAACCAATTAAAGTTTCTAAACTACTTGCTTGTTGATATATTTTTGCTGATAAACGTTTAGGTTTAGTGGTAACAGCATTTCTCCCACGACGTAAAATTTCTTTTTCTTCACCAGTTAGGTAAGGTTCGAGATTTTGTAAATAAGTGGCTTGAGTTTCTGCTCTAACTTGAGTTACCACCTGAGTATGGTATTCAGCGATTCTTTTAGGAGGAATTAATAATTTGCTGCGGATATAGAGTTCATAAACAGCGTCCCCAATATATGCCAAAGCAACGGGAGACAATTGTTCTAAAGGTACATTGTTTACTTTAAGAAACTCATCAGTCAAAGCTTTACTGCGCAACCAAAGAGAATCTGTGTGCTTTTGATTAAAATCTGGCAAAATTTCGCTTAACTATGAATAATTATGGCAAGCGCGCTCCCGTGTCGCCGACAGAAGCAAAAGTTCGTCACAAACTGAGCTGCTGTGTTTTGAATTTACTTCAGAACTTTGTAAGCCCCGTTTCGAGGAAACCTCGCCCATAGGCAGACTTGAGAACGTACGAGTCATGACGAAAAATCAGCAGCCTGTCTCAATTAATTAAATTGTACTGTCTTATGATTTTTGCCAACGAAAGAATGTTTTCGTGTTGCGCTCATCAGTAGATACAAACATAGTTAATGAGTTCATGCTGCAAATTCGTCATTAGTTGATTGTCACCGAGAATCAGTAACATCATTAATAAGGATCGAGGACTTTTTTACTAAAACCACAAAGGGTATGTTCTTTTAAAAAAGATACATCAATTACTGGATTAAAAAGAAGGTTACTTTTTCAGATTTTCCAGTGCTGCATCCACTGAAGGCTGAAGAGATAAAAACTTCTCTAGGCGAACCAACTTGACAGTTTGAGTAACGCGAGGATTGGTAACAATTTGCAGTGTACCTCCTCCTGTTTGCGCTTTTTTAACAAGCTGTACTAAAGCTCCTAAACCAGAACTATCGATAAAGTCGATTTGAGCAAGAACTAAAACAATGTTTTTGGGTCCATCATCTATGTAGTTACCAATGACTTTACGAAATACTGGTTCAGAAAAGGCATCTAGTAATCCAGTAAGGCGAAATATTTGATATGTATCCCTGACTTCTCGAGTGCCTCTTAAACTTACGGTCAGGTTTAGTTGTTCAGGAATAATTTCCTCCTCAACTTTAGTGCAATTTAATCAATAGTAGAGTATAGCTTATTTGGCGAAAAATCGTGTCTTTTTTCTCAGAAAAATCTATCAGAGGAAGTAGAAAAAGTCATCAGGTTGACGTACCGAGTCACTAAACACATCGTCGCGTTAGGGACGGGTGCTTGACAATAGTATGGTTCTGGCTCAGCAACCGACCAATCACTAACTATAAATCACCCAATACTTTTTTCGGTTAACGATTATTACTCAGGGAAGTGGGGAAGAGCGGAAAGCGGGGAGCAATTTTTTTCTTACCAATAAGTGAAGAAGGCTTATCCAAACAGTATTGATTAACCACCAACAATTATCTAAATACAAAACACCCCACTCATCTGTATAGAGAGCGGGGTTGACGGAGCAAGAGGAATTAAATCAAAATTCAAATAAGAAGAAATATGATCTTTTCTTACTCTTAAATATTACTATTAGGGATTTTGGAGATCATTCGTAGATATACTGAATTTTGTGCCGTGTTTTTAATGAACTCGTTACTTACACTTAGAAAAGAAGTCGCGATCTCAGAAGTCAAAAATTAGGAGAGTAGTTTAAGTAAGGTCGGCACGAAAAAGTGAGGACACGTCTTTGGAGGTTTCCTCCAAAGCTCATAATGTCAGTTTTCTGTGAGTGTAGGTAGCGCGGTAATAGGTTTAAGCTTACCCCAATTCTTTAATCGGCAAAGATATCTAGTTGTTCTATAAAATCTCCTTTATTGCCGTTTCCATTGTTGTTAGCAATCGGTTTTCTTTGTTGAATATTAGTTCTTAAACCGAGGGCAATTTTACTGTGTTTTTCAATTTGCCCCATAACTTGTTTGGCTCGTTTTATTACAGTAGGGGGTAAACCTGCTAGTCTACCTGCTTCGATGCCATAAGATTTACTTGCCCCACCAGGAATAACTTGATGTAAAAAGATGATTTTATCTGCCATTTCTTTTACCATTACCTGATAATTAGCAACATTAGTAAGAATAGAAGCTAATTCATTTAATTCGTGATAGTGAGTGGCAAAAATTGTGCGTGCCTGAATTTCTGTGGCCAGGTATTCGGCTACCGACCAAGCAATTGAAAGTCCGTCAAAAGTTGCTGTTCCTCTACCAATTTCATCCAATAAAACCAAAGACTGTGCTGTCCCGTGATTTAGAATATTAGCGGTTTCATTCATTTCCACCATAAAAGTAGATTGCCCTGTGGCCAAGTCATCTACCGCACCTACTCTGGTAAATATGCGATCGCATATAGCCAATTTGGCTTCAGTTGCAGGAACAAAACTACCTATCTGAGCTATTAATTGAATTAAGCCCACCTGTCTGAGATAACAGCTTTTTCCACTGGCATTAGGGCCTGTTAAAATAATTAAATCGGGATTATTTTCCTCTGTAGAGACGCAAAATTTCGCGTCTTTACAACCCAGATTAGTGGAGTTTGGCACAAAAAAACCATCCCCTAAAGATTGTTCTACTACGGGATGTCTACCTTCTAAAATAAAGATTTCTCTACCTTCAAATATTTCAGGACGGCAATAGTTTTGATAAACGGCTATTTCTGCGAGTCCAGCTAATACGTCAATGGCTGCTACTGCTTTGGCAATTTGGCGAATTTCTGAAGCTTTTTCTGCGACTTTTTCTCTTAGTTGGGTAAATATTTCGTATTCTAAATTATTAAGATCGTCTTTAGCAGTTAAGATACGAGTTTCTTTTTCTTTAAGTTCAGAAGTAATATATCTTTCTTCGTTAGTCAGGGTTTGTTTTCTTTGATAGTTATCTGGTGCTTGCTCGGCTTTGGAACGAGGCATACTGATATAGTAGCCAAAAGTTTTGTTGTAACCAACTTTGAGATTACTAACTCCCGTACGCTCTCTTTCAGTAACTTCTAAGTTAGTTAGCCATTGTCGATCGTCTTCTAAACGCTGGCGCATTTCATCTAATTGGCTATTAATACCACCTCTGATCAAGCCTCCATCTTTGATATGTTGCGGGGGAGACTCCACTAAGTTATCGATGATAAAGTTACCCAGTTGCTCTAATTCGGGGGGTACTTTTTGAATTGCTTTAAGATAAGGAGAAGTACCATAGCTAGCGATCGCAGAAAGATCGGTTAAACGTATTAAAGATTCGCCTAAAGCGAGTAAATCCCTAGCATTGGCTGTTCCTGAACCCACTCTTCCTGATAAACGTTCAATATCATAGATTTTCTTGAGCATTGCCCGTAAATCTTCTCTGACAGGGGTATTATCTACTAATTCAGCAATGGTATCTTGACGCGCGGTAATTCCTTTAATATCGATTAGGGGTTGCAGTAACCAACGACGTAACGCCCTACCTCCCATAGCAGTCGCAGTGCGATCTAATGCCCATAACAGCGAGCCGTAAAACGTGCCATCTCTAACGGTTTGGGTAATTTCGAGATTGCGCCGACTTTGATGATCTAAAACTAAATAATCCGCCAGACTATAAGTTTTTAAAGGTTGTAGGGGTACTTGATAGGCTTTTTGAGTATCTTCAACATATTCTAATAAACCACCCGCAGCCCTAACACCCAGAGGTAAATTACTACAACCCATACCTTCTAGGGAAGTTACGCCAAAAGTATCTTTGAGTCTTTGAGATGCTTCAATTAAAGTAAACGATTTCTGCGATCGCAGTGAGTAACAAAAACTATTGGGTAAACAGTCTGCTAAATATTCAGATTGTTCTCCAGGGCGTAGTAAACCATTAATATCGGGGGCGTTAGTGGGGATTAAAACTTCTGATGGTTGAAGACGCAATAATTCTAGAGTCAAATTACTCAAATCACTAGATTGAGTCGTAAAAAATTCCCCTGTAGAAATATCGGCATAAGCTAAGCCCCAATGCTCACCTGCAATAACCACCGCAGCTAAGAAATTATTACGACGAGCGGTTAACATCCCATCATCGGTTAAAGTTCCAGGAGTTAGTAACTTCTGTATCTCCCGACGCACCATCCTTTTTTCCGCAACGGCGACAGACGCATCTTCTACTTGATCGCAAATAGCTACTGCATACCCTTTTTCTACCAACATGGTACTGTAGCGGTCTAGGGCATGGTGTGGTACACCAGTCATGGCTATTCTGCCTAATTCTTTGCCTCCCTCTTTACTGGTTTGTACCAATTCCAATTCGCGGGAGATGGTAACAGCATCTTGGAAAAAGCATTCAAAAAAATCCCCTACTCGATATAACAGTAAAGCATTAGGATATTGCTCTTTCACCTCTACATAATGCTTATACATTGGTGAAAGCTGATTTTTATCGATATTAGTGCAATCAGTACATATCTTTTTTGGAGGTTGATCTGATTGATCTGCTTTTCTTCTAGGTGCCATAAATTATGTATCTTATAAGTCTTTCTTTTGACTTTATCGCACTTATCCGTTTCCTCTGCCTGTAATCTCGATCTTTTTACAAGATTTTAATATGTTTGCTCTTGGTTAGTGGCTCGTTGCTCAAATGCCTTGCATAGTAGTATTCTTCTGTCATTAAGTCATTAAGACTTAAAAATATAAGTTAGTATCAATCATGCGAATTATTGCTCGTAGTACTTTACGCAGTTTTTGGGAAAAATATCCTGATGCCGAACAACCTTTAAAAGCATGGTTTTATGAAGCTTCTCATGTAAAGTGGCAAAATCCGTCTGATATTAAAAATCTCTATCGTAATGCGAGTATCATTGCCAATAATCGTGTTGTTTTCAATATTAAAGGCAATGATTATCGTCTCATTGTTCATGTTCGATATGATATTGGTATCATCTTCATCCGTTTTATTGGAACTCACAAAGAATACGATAATGTAGATGCAACAACTATTTAGAAAATTATAACTATGGAATTAAATCCTATTAGAACTGAATCAGATTACCAAAATGCACTCAAAGAAATTGAACGACTATTTGATGCTGAACCCAATTCTCCAGAATTAGATCGATTGGATATATTAACAACATTAGTAGAAGCTTACGAAAAACAACAGTATCATATTGAAATTCCTGATGCTATTTCTGCAATTTTCTACTATTTAGAAGCTCGCGGATTATCAAAGCAAGATTTAGAAGTTTTTATTGGTAGTCAAGAACAAGTAAATGCAATCTTGAATAAAAAACAGCCTTTGACTTTAGAGATGATTCGACGTTTAAATCAAGATTTAGGCATTCCCGCAGAAATATTAATTCAGCCTTATTCTCTAGAAAAAGCTTCCGCTTGATTTTGATTGAACGTAATTATTTAATTGATATAAGCATTAATTAAATCGATCGCAATCCTAGCAAAAACCACAATAATTTCCAAAAATACCATAATGCCTTGTTAGTGAACATCATCTGTTATCAAGCTAAATATCTGGTATGTTATAACTGGTATACCAGAAAAATCATAATCCGATGAATACATCGATACATATTCCCGATGATTTAGCCCGCAGACTAGAAAATCATATCTCTTCTTCTAAATGTGAAGTTAAAAGTAAAAATGCCTTCATTGTTAAAGCAATTCAACAACTCTAGAACTTACGCATTGACAAAAAATCACTGTCATGGATGCTAAACGGCAAAAGTATCTGTAAGATTACTTAAAATGTATTCGCGAATTACTAAAGTGAATAGATTCCTTTGCAATTGATACCAATTAGAAATTGAGCTATTTGAACGCATTTTTTCCAAACGAATAAA
>NZ_LR214080.1 GCF_900659865.1 Hyella patelloides LEGE 07179 | reverse complement strand
TAATAGTGACTCGATAGTTTAAATTTTGATTTAGTAAGCTAAAAAGCTAGATTGCCCATGAACTTAGATCGAGAAAAAGAGTTGTCTGTTACTAACAGTAGCCCTCTATCTAAAGCAACCAAAGGTGTTCCTTTACCTTTAGTATTAGTAGTGCCATTTGTGTTACAAATTTTTGCTGCTGTGGGGATTACTAGTTATCTTTCCTTTCGTAACGGGCAAAAAGCAGTTAACGAGCTAGCAACACAGTTAACAGGAAAAACTAGCGATCTAGTAGCTCAACATTTAGACATTTATTTATCAACTCCCCGTCAGATTAATCAACTCAATCTAGATGGTTTAGAAACAGGATTATTAGACATAGAAAATTTTCAACAAACTAAAATTTATCTTTGGAAGCAGATTAAACTCTTTAAAGACGTTGGCTATATTAGCTTGGGTACTGCTAACGGTAATTTTATGGGTGCTGGACGCTATCAGGATGGAAACTTTGAAATTAGCGAAACCTCTAGAAACACAAATGGTAAAAACAATTGGTATTTTGCCGATGAACAAGGAAAACCTCTAGAAGGAGCAGAGCTTAGCGGGTTTGATGAATACGATTTTAAGTCAGAAGCTTGGTACAGTAATGCGGTTCAAGCAGGAAAGCCGATCTGGAGTGATATTTATCAGTGGGAAGACTATCCTGAATACATTTCGATCGCTCTTAGTTATCCCATATACGATGCAAAAAAACAACTTTTGGGAGTTCTCAGCGTCGATCAGCAACTATCTCAGGTTAGTAGTTTTCTGCGGGATATTGAGGTTAGCCCTTCGGGAAAAGTGTTTATTTTAGAAAGAAATGGTTTATTAGTAGGAAGTTCTAGTAACGAACAACCTTACAAATTAATTAAAAATGAGGCTAAAAGACTTAAAGCTTCTGAGAGTAGCGATCAATTGATTAAAGCTACAACCAATTATTTAAAGGAAAAATTTAATAGTCTGAAGAATATCAACCAGGTTCAACAATTAAAGTTTGAGATTGAGGGCTCACCTCAATTCGTACAAGTAACCCCTTGGAAAGATGAACTGGGTTTAGATTGGCTAGTAGTAGTAGCGATGCCAGAATCGGACTTTATGGCAGAAATCCACGCCAATAACCGCACTACTATCTTGTTGTGTATTGCTTCATTAGTAGTAGCAACTTTATTGGGAATCATTACCTCTGGTTGGATAACTCGCCCGATCCGTCGCTTGAGTGATGCTAGTAATGCAATCGCCAATGGAGATTTAGATCGAACAGTAGAAGTTTTTGGGGTTAATGAATTAGGGGTACTAGCTCACTCTTTTAACCAGATGGCGAGTCAGTTAAAAGCTTCTTTTACTCAACTCGATGTCACTAATAAAACCTTAGAATCCACCAACGCAGAATTGGATCGTACCAACCAAGAATTAGAGCAAACTAACCAAGAATTAGAAAACCGCGTTACAGAACGAACTCAAGAACTACAAATATCCAAAGAAAAAGCCGAACAAGCACAACAAACCGCAGAAGTAGCCAATAAAGCTAAAAGTACCTTTTTGGCAAACATGAGCCATGAATTACGTACTCCGCTTAATGCGATTCTTGGTTTTACCCAAATTATGCAACGGGATCAAACGGCAACGCGAGCGCAAAAAGAAAATTTAGCAATTGTTAATCGCAGTGGAGAACATTTACTCGCTTTAATTAACGATGTTTTGGATATCTCAAAAATCGAAGCGGGGCGAATCTCTCTCAATCCCAGTAGCTTTGACTTACACCGACTTCTCGATACCACCGCAGAAATGCTGGAGTTTAAAGCTGATGCTAAAGGATTACAGCTTTTATTTGAGCGACATCTCGATACACCTCAATACATTTGTACCGACGAACAAAAACTACGCCAGGTATTAATTAATCTGCTGAATAATGCCATCAAATTCACCACAGAAGGGAGTGTCACTCTCAGAGTTAAACCAGACACCACCGACATTAATACCTTGTTGTTTGAAATCGAAGATACTGGTGCAGGTATCGCACCTGAAGAATTAGGTACTCTGTTTGAAGCCTTTACCCAAACCGAAAGCGGAAGACAATCAGAAGAAGGAACAGGTTTAGGATTACCTATTAGCCGTAAATTCGTGCAACTAATGGGGGGAGAGCTTACCGCTAGCAGTCAGTTAGGAGTAGGAACGGTTTTTAAATTTAATATAATTGCGGAAGCTGCACTTGAAGAAGAATTACAACCCCAAAAACCACCCAAAAAAGTCATTGGTTTAGAACCCAATCAACCCAATTATCGCATCTTAGTTGTGGACGATCGCTGGGAAAACCGTCAAATTGTCTTAAAACTCCTCGAACCTATTGGATTTGAAACTAAAGAAGCTGTTAATGGCAAAGAAGCGATTGCAATCTGGGAACAGTGGCAACCCCATCTAATTTGGATGGATATGCGGATGCCAGTTATGAATGGCTATGAAGCTACCGAATACATCAAATCACACCTCAAAGGACAAGCTACTTATATCATTGCCTTGACAGCATCGACTTTTGAAGAGGAAAGAGCAATTATTTTATCGACTGGATGTGATGATTTTGTGCGTAAACCATTTCGAGGGGCAGTCTTATTTGACAAAATGGCGGAATATTTGGGTGTGCGTTATGTTTATGCCAAAAATAACGAATCAGCAGGTATTGTAGCCGAGCCAATCTCTGATTTTATTTTAGAACCGACTTCTTTACGAGTAATGCCTAGTGAATGGTTAACCCAGCTAGGAAGAGCTTCTGCCGATTTGAATGAAAAAATGGTCGCAGAATTAATCGCTCAAATTCCCGTTCGACATACTTTATTGACCCAGGCACTTCAAAACAAAGTCAAAGATTTTGATTTTGATGACATTGTTGATTTAGTAGAGCAAACAGTCAGAGAGACCCCGCCTTGAAAAGACGGGGCTTCCTCTGACTTTGTCAATATCAATACTCAATGAACTCATTACCAATTAACCATAAATGTATAGATGATAAATAATGAATAGTATTTTAGTTGTTGACGATATTGCGGATAATTTGAGGATTTTATCCAATACTCTTGATCAACAAGGTTATATAGTTCGCTGTGCTAAAAATGGTACTACGGCTTTGAAAGTGGCACAAAAAGTCCTTCCAGATTTAATATTGCTAGACATCAAAATGCCAGAAATGGATGGCTATACAGTATGTCAAAAATTAAAAGCCAATCCCACCACAAAAGAGATTCCCGTAATTTTTCTCAGTGCTTTAGATGATGTTTTAGATAAAGTTAAGGCTTTTGAAGTTGGGGGAGTAGACTATATTACTAAACCCTTTCAAGTAGAAGAAGTTTTTATTAGAGTTAAAAATCAACTCGCTCTCCAGTCAGCCAAAGCGGAAGTTACCCAACTAAATCAACAATTAACACAACTAAATCAACAATTAGAACAGAAAATACGCGCTCGCACTGCTGAATTACAAACCGCTAATCAAAAGCTCGAAATTATTAATCAAGAGCTTCAACAAGAAATTAAAGAACGCCAAAAAGCCGAACAAAAGTTAGTTCGAGATGCTTTGCATGATGGATTAACAGGTTTGCCCAATCGCAATCTATTAATGGATCGTATAGAGCGTTCTCTACAAATGACCAAACGGAATCCTAACTATCTCTTCGCTTTACTGTTTATCGATCTCGATCGCTTTAAAGTTATCAACGATAGCCAAGGTCATTTAATAGGAGATCGATTACTAATTGAGATTTCTCAATTATTGGCAAAAGACTTACGAGATGGGGATACTTTAGCTCGCCTAGGAGGAGATGAATTTGTCATTTTATTGGATAATATTAAGCATCTGACAGATGCGACTAAAGTTGCAGATCGTATTAAAAAGCAACTTCAATCATCATTTAATTTAGAAGGTCAAACGGTTTTTACCAGTGCCAGTATTGGAATTGCTCTTAGTGCTACTGGTTATGATAACAGTTCCCAAATTTTACGGGATGCAGACATCGCTATGTATCGGGCGAAAGCAAAAGGAAAAGCTTGCTATGAAGTATTTGACCAAGCTATGTACCTGGAAACTCTCAAAGCTATTGAGCTAGAGAGCGATCTACGTCTGGCTTTAAAACGAAATGAGTTTACTTTACATTATCAACCAATTGTTTCTTTAAAAGAAAATACATTAATTGGGTTTGAAGCTTTAATTCGTTGGCAACATCCCCAAAAAGGTTTTATTTCTCCTGTGGATTTTATCCCCGTTGCAGAAGATACAGGACTAATTATCCCGATTGGTGATTGGGTCTTAAAAGAAGCTTGTCAACAACTTCGCACTTGGCAACAAAAATTTGCCGCTCTTCCTCAAATTAATTCTTTAACAATCAGCGTCAATATCGCCAGTCAACAAATACAAGAAGCTAATTTTATTGAGAAACTAGAGCGAGTTTTAGCTGAAACTGGTTTGGATGGTAACTGTTTAATTTTAGAAATTACTGAAAGAGTCTTAGTAGATTCAGGACAAAATACTAACAATACTTTGGCTGAAATTAAACGCCGTAACATTAAGCTTAGTATCGATGACTTTGGTACGGGTTATTCTTCTTTGAGTTATTTGCGTCGTTTGCCGATTGATAACTTAAAAATAGATCGTTCTTTTGTTGAGAATATTAATTCCAATGCTGAGAGCTTCGAGATTGTCAAAACTATTATTACTTTAGCACATACTCTCCAACTAAAAGCGATCGCCGAAGGAGTAGAAACCAGAGAGCAGGTTAATCAACTAAAAACTTTGGGTTGTGAATCTGCTCAAGGATACTTATTTGCCAAACCTTTAGCCGTTAAGAATCTAGAATCAACTATATTTATTATTTATCATTAGAAACTCTAAGTTTCTCCCTAGGTGGACAATCGGAAACTTCTTTTAAATAAAGTTTGGTTTCTTTTCCCCAATTGGAAGAGCGATACCAGTGATCGAGCCAAACGGTAGCTTCAATTAAGAACTCAGAGTCAGCAGGCACATTGCAAAGAATTCTTATAGCTTCTATGGTTTTACCTTCCTTGGCTAATTCAGGAGCAGTAAGAACTCTTAACTCATTAAGTGCAGTTTCACAGACATTAGGAAAAACATATAAATTATTAGGATTATGTTTTGAAAACTCTTTTTTCTTCTGTTCTAATTGAAATATTAAATTTAAATTAGAATTTGAGAAGTTTATATTATTACAAAATTTTCGGAGATTATGAATTGCTAATTTTTGCGAAAAATCTAACTGTTTTATTTTATTTTTTACTAAAAAATCATTAATAATAATTAAAAAAATAGGTAGGAAAATAATAATTCCTGTTAAAATTATTAATGATTTTATTTTTTTCATATTTTTATGATTCTTGGAATTTATCTGATTTTTTATTTTAGTTTTAATATGATTTTGATAATTATTAGCTTTATCAAAATAAATAGACAATAAATTTTTATTTTTAGCAACATTATTATTTTTTAGATTATTGATAACAAGATTACTAGTGTTATCTACTTTGTTGGTTTCTTGTAAGTCAATTATCTTTTGCAATTTAGCTATTTGTCGCTCGACATAATCTAGATTAAAAACTTTTAAATAAATTAAATTAGTAATTTTTAATCTATTTTCTTCTCTAACTATCAAACCTAAAGTTAATAATTCTTCTTGCTCTTTAGTTTTTGGAAAAATTCTATTATCTGATAATAAAATTTTTCTATATTCTTGTAATAGTTGAATAGGATTACATCTTTGACTATTATCTAGATTTTTTTTAAGAAGTTCAATATATTTTCCTACATTATTAGTTTGCCAATTTTCAACCAAGAATTTTTCAATAAATTGATCAATGATACTTGCTTCTATTTCTATAGGAATCTTAAAGTTAAAGTTTGCAAAAATTTGACAAATATTTTTAGTAAGTAGGGAATTACCTCCAGTCCAAGCTATTGCTTTACTTAGAATTAAAGAAAAATTAATATATTTATCTTCCAGATGTAATTGATTTTGATTATATTTTTCTAGTAAATTTAGAGAAATTATTTGTGGTGGTTTGATTAGTAAATTATCTAAAAAAAAGTTAATTGTACCTTGCTTAATCCATCCTTGATTTACAGCAATATCTCCAAATTTTAGATGACTTCTTTCTTGCTCTATCAGAATATTTTGAACTTGTTTTTCATTTAATAAATAAGCATCCTTAAGATAATATCCAATAGGAAATTGACGTCCTTCTTTTTTAAGTATTTGCCATTGATTGGCAAAAAAGTTTATAGTTTGAGGTTTAATTTTATTTTGTAAACTTAAGACTTGTTCTAGTTTGACTTTAGTATACCTAGATTGAATATTTAAAGCATTTTGTAATTGATAACTGTTAATTAAATCTGCATTTTTTAATAAAACTTCAATAGATAAATTCTAATTTTGATTAGACATTTTTCTAGTTATTTTCAAAACTTTATTGATGAAAAAATCCTGGCAATTATTAAAAATAAAAAAATCATGCAAATACAAGTAAACAATTTGATAATTTAAATAATTGTTTATTCAGAATTTAAAAGCTTTAACTTCACGTTATAGATCAAACTAAGTAAGGTAGTTCAAATTTTTATTATTTGGTATTGGTAAATAACTGTTTAAAGTATTGAAGTTCAAATAAGAAACTAGCAGAACTTATTATTTAAACTAGCATAAATAATATTAAACAAACATTATTTTATATTAATTTAATGAGTAATTTATATCCTCGTAAAAAAGAGTTATGTAACAATATAATTTATCTATGAAATGTATTGTCTTACAACTTGAAAATTAGAATCTGATTTTTTAATTTTTTTTTAGGGATAAAATATAAATTTTTGAATTCTTATTAGTTTAAAGGTTTAAAATTTTTCCTTAATTTTATTAATTTACCAAAATATTTATTAATTTCTTTTTACCCTTACCTGAAGAAGAAGTACTATTTACTTTTGGCTTATCTAGTTCAAAAATTTAAAGTAGAAATCGCCGTTTCTTTCTGCTGTTCTGTAACTCCTAGATAGCGTTCCAGAGCAGCTAAAGTTCTATGTCCCGAAATAGCTTGAATATGTCTGAGAGGAAGGCGTTGAGCCGAGATCAGGGTAAAATCATGCCACATCTCATTGAAACCATTGATATACAAGGGTTTCAAAATTGGACTTTTTCTCAGGCTGTTTATGTCTGATAAGTCGTATTGGGGTTCGACCGAGATACGTGTAAATTCGTGCCACATCTCATTGAAAGCATTTATATATAAAGGTTTCAGCTTTTAGATTTTTGACAAGCTATTTATGTCTGATAAGTTGTATTAGCAGAAGTAACTCAACGAAAAATCAGGGTTTTACATCTGCTAATGCTTTTCATAAGTGCTATTTTTAATGTCTGCTAATGTCTTTAAAGAAAGCTCAGAAGAGTATCA
>NZ_LR214079.1 GCF_900659865.1 Hyella patelloides LEGE 07179 | reverse complement strand
GCACTCAATCACTACGCTTACTGTCCCCATCGCTGCGGTCGAATGTTTTGTGCGGGAGATTTTATTGATAATCATTACACTATACAAGGAACAAGTTTACACGAAAGAGTTCATACAGTTAGTGAAGAAAATCGAGAAAATACTTGGCAAGTAAGAGCAATTTGGCTCAAGTCGGAACAATACCAACTTATAGGCAAATCAGACTTGATTGAATCCGATAGAGGCGAAATTTATCCTATTGAATACAAGCGGGGGAAGAAAGATGATTGGTCAAATGATGCTCTACAAGTATGCGGACAGGCTTTGTGCTTGGAAGAAATGACTGGGAAAATTATTACTACTGGTTATGTTTATTATGCTCATTCCCATCAACGTCAGCAGGTAGAGATCAATAAAGATTTAAGAAAAAAAGCGATCGCCACAATCTCAGCCATTCAAACCATGATGGCAACTGGAAAAATGCCACATCCAGTTTACAAACCTCGTTGTAAAGGATGTAGCCTTTATGCTCGCTGTCTGCCTCAAGCAGCTAAGAAGGTTGAGAGATATAAGGAATAAGATTTTGCCCCCTAGCCCCCAATTTTGGGGGAATAAAATTAGAAATAAACTAAATTATGGGAACAGTATATATTACTCAAGAATACAATTCATTTATCGGTAAAACTGACGAGAGACTAACGGTAAAGGCGGACAAGAAAAAATTACTCGATGTGCCACTAATCAAAATTGATGGTTTAGTAATTATGGGACAAGCTACCATATCTCCTGCCGTAATTAACGAACTGTTAGAAAGAAAAATTCCTCTCAGTTTTGTCACCGCTACGGGAAGATACAAAGGCTGTTTGCAACCAGAATTAACCAAAAATATTTTTGTCAGAAAAGCTCAATGGTTGGCTGCGGGAGAAACAGAGTCAGCAATTCATTTAGTACGGGGTTTTGTCAGAGGCAAATTAAAAAACTATCGCCAGCTTTTAATGCGTCGTCGTCGCGAATATCCAGAATTGGATTTAGATAAGGGAATTACTAAACTAGAACAAACCATAGAACCAATAGATCGAACAAATAATATTGATTCATTAAGAGGATTAGAAGGTGCAGGAAGTGCTGCTTATTTTGGTTGTTTTAATCAATTAATCAAAAATCCTAATTTTACATTCAAATCTCGCGTTCGTCGTCCACCAACCGAGCCAATAAACTCTTTATTGAGTTTAGGCTATTCATTACTACGTCACGATGTTCAAAGTGCAGTAAACATTGTTGGTTTCGATCCCTATTTAGGTTATCTCCACTATCAAAGATATGGTAGACCATCACTAGCTTTAGATTTGATGGAAGAATTTCGCCCTTTAGTAGTTGATGCAATGGTTTTGAATGCTATCAATAAAGAAAAGCTAACTCCTGATGACTTTACTAGCGAACCTTTAAGTAATGCTGTTTCTTTAACTAAAGAAGGATTAAAAATATTTCTGCGTCTCTACGAACAAAAGAAGCAATCCAAATTTAAACATCCTGTTCTTAAACGTCAATGTACTTATCAAGAAGCCTTTGAAATTCAAGCGCGATTTGTAGCTAAATATTTGATGAAAGAAACGGATAAATATCCACCATTGATTTTAAAATAATTTATGTTTGTCATAGTTAGCTACGATATATCTGAAGATAAACGCCGAACTAAAATTCATGACATTCTTAAGTCTTTTGGTCAGTGGATGCAGTATAGTTTGTTTGAATGCGATTTAACCAAGACTGAATATGCTAAATTGCGATCGCGTCTCAATAAAATAATTAATCCTGAAACAGATAGTATTCGCTTTTATTTTCTCTGTGGTTGTTGTCAGAATAAAGTAGAACGTATTGGTGGTGAAGCTGTTCGAGATGATACTGTTTTCTTTGCCGAGTAGAATATTGGCGCGGAAGGATAGATGTAGAAAATGCTTAAGTTCCCAAAATCTCTGAAGTTATTGCAGCATCTTGCTTTGAGTGTAATCAAGCTGATTTCGGTGCCGCGCACTATACGGAGTAAAGCTTTCAGCGATTTCGACTCTATTTTTCTATTTCTTTGTGCTATTATCAACCCAGTACCGCGCCAATGCACCTTGAAAATCAAATATATCAGGGGTTTTGTCATACCGTTGTTTAAACGAAAATTAATTCCTAAGAGGAATTGAAACTAACCATGGGTGTAATTAAAGCTTATTGCCCCGAACGTTTAAACGAAAATTAATTCCTAAGAGGAATTGAAACAGATAACCTTCGGAGATTAATCGAGTGAGTATCTCAGTTTAAACGAAAATTAATTCCTAAGAGGAATTGAAACTAATCTTGCGCTCAAGTTTACTATAATCAGGAGCGTTTAAACGAAAATTAATTCCTAAGAGGAATTGAAACAGGATTGGCTTGCTAAATATCAAGCTGCGACAACATTGTTTAAACGAAAATTAATTCCTAAGAGGAATTGAAACTCTGACTCTTCTTCGCCCCTAGTTGCTTCAACCGTTTAAACGAAAATTAATTCCTAAGAGGAATTGAAACATTAAGAAATTTCGGGAGTCTTAAAGCGAAAGCAAAGACTCGTTTAAACGAAAATTAATTCCTAAGAGGAATTGAAACTATCAACTTGCTCCTCAAATTGAGCGCACCATATTGTTTAAACGAAAATTAATTCCTAAGAGGAATTGAAACATAACCTTGCTGAAAGATGTTGTAGTCTGCTCCTTGGGTTTAAACGAAAATTAATTCCTAAGAGGAATTGAAACCCATTTTTAATAGATTCGCAAATAGAGGTAAAAGCGTTTAAACGAAAATTAATTCCTAAGAGGAATTGAAACTGCAAACTCTCCTTTTAATCCCACAGAAATTTCACGTTTAAACGAAAATTAATTCCTAAGAGGAATTGAAACAAGCACGATTTATTAATCAAAGGAATTAGCGCAGAGTTTAAACGAAAATTAATTCCTAAGAGGAATTGAAACCATCAAAATATTCTGGTGGTAGTTCAATCAGAATTGTTTAAACGAAAATTAATTCCTAAGAGGAATTGAAACTCAATAAAGATGCTACTTGGATCGAGAAATATCTTGTTTAAACGAAAATTAATTCCTAAGAGGAATTGAAACTTCTAGTTGAGAGCGTACTTGCTCTAAGGATTGTTGTTTAAACGAAAATTAATTCCTAAGAGGAATTGAAACTTTGAACTTAGGATAACCGCCAGCACCATCAAAGGTTTAAACGAAAATTAATTCCTAAGAGGAATTGAAACACAAAGGGATATTTCTTCTGAGGAGCATCTCGATTGTTTAAACGAAAATTAATTCCTAAGAGGAATTGAAACGCAACGGGAGCATCTAAATCTTTGACAAACCCTAATTGTTTAAACGAAAATTAATTCCTAAGAGGAATTGAAACCGTGTAAGTTTCTTTGGTTAACTCCCTAATTGAAGGGTTTAAACGAAAATTAATTCCTAAGAGGAATTGAAACAAGAATACTGGTAACAGAAGCTTGTATGACAAATGTTTAAACGAAAATTAATTCCTAAGAGGAATTGAAACCTCTAATGAACCAAACAAATACACTAAAAAAAGGGTTTAAACGAAAATTAATTCCTAAGAGGAATTGAAACGGTTATCGGTTAATTCTTTGATTTCTATCTCAGGTTTAAACGAAAATTAATTCCTAAGAGGAATTGAAACGACTAATGTGGGGATTATTAGCTCTTCTTCTTTCAGGTTTAAACGAAAATTAATTCCTAAGAGGAATTGAAACAAAACTAGAACTAGAAGTAGCAAAAGCCCAACAAAGTTTAAACGAAAATTAATTCCTAAGAGGAATTGAAACTCAATATTTTGTCTCCGTGAATATACTGTAGAATCATTGTTTAAACGAAAATTAATTCCTAAGAGGAATTGAAACCATAGACGACCCCATCCTCATCAACAATAGAATGTTTAAACGAAAATTAATTCCTAAGAGGAATTGAAACAAACATCGGGACTGACCCGCACGGGAGTCTCTTAGTTTAAACGAAAATTAATTCCTAAGAGGAATTGAAACGGTTACAGATTAGCGGTAGAGAACGGACGTACTGGTTTAAACGAAAATTAATTCCTAAGAGGAATTGAAACTGAACCCTGGCGTGTCGCCCAATCTTTGAATTTATCGTTTAAACGAAAATTAATTCCTAAGAGGAATTGAAACGACATAGCCTTAAGACTATGTGAATGAGGAAAAGTTTAAACGAAAATTAATTCCTAAGAGGAATTGAAACTTTTGTCACTTATGTCGATATAAACGGGAATCCTGTAGTGGGTTTAAACGAAAATTAATTCCTAAGAGGAATTGAAACTGAGTAGATTGATTGAAACCAGGAGTACTAATAATGTTTAAACGAAAATTAATTCCTAAGAGGAATTGAAACAAAACACTACGAATTAAAAAACCAATAATTACTGGTTTAAACGAAAATTAATTCCTAAGAGGAATTGAAACTTATACCTAAAATCTAATGATTAAAAACTTTGCTGGTTTAAACGAAAATTAATTCCTAAGAGGAATTGAAACAGGAAAAAGACAACAACAGAGATTTAGATTCTCGAGTTTAAACGAAAATTAATTCCTAAGAGGAATTGAAACTGCCTCCTGGAGGGGATAGAAATAGACAGTATCGAGTTTAAACGAAAATTAATTCCTAAGAGGAATTGAAACTTTGTAGATCAAACTACCGATAATGACAGCGTTTTCTGGGTTTAAACGAAAATTAATTCCTAAGAGGAATTGAAACTGTGAACTCAAACTAAAACCAATTATCGAATAAAATGTTTAAACGAAAATTAATTCCTAAGAGGAATTGAAACTAATAGCAATACGGACTCCCATTGCAACAACAACAGTTTAAACGAAAATTAATTCCTAAGAGGAATTGAAACAGAGATTGCCTATCGAGATGAAGATAATTACTTGTGTTTAAACGAAAATTAATTCCTAAGAGGAATTGAAACCACTAGATAGCCCTTGCCCCGATACTACTTATAAAAGTTTAAACGAAAATTAATTCCTAAGAGGAATTGAAACACTTAAATGGTAAGTGGTCAGCCATGATTGGTAGTGTTTAAACGAAAATTAATTCCTCTTAGGAATTGAAACAGAACCTTGGCGTGTCGCCCAATCTTTGAATTTATCCCAGGTTTAAACGAAAATTAATTCCTCTTAGGAATTGAAACTTGTTTTCGTTTAATCGGATTAGCACGATACAAAAGTTTAAACGAAAATTAATTCCTAAGAGGAATTGAAACGCTTTATTGCTCCCCGTAACAGTGGGATTGGTATTGTTTAAACGAAAATTAATTCCTCTTAGGAATTGAAACAAATTAGCAACCGAGCGTACCAGCACCTTTTGGAATGTTTAAACTTTAGTAGGAAAAAATTAATGGTAATTATTGCATTTCATCGATGATGGTAGCTAGATTAAAGTAAAGGTTGAATTAAAAAGAATGAAAAATACATTAATACAACATACATTCATTTTTGGAGATACATCCAAAATAAAATAATTTGATGTTATTAACTACCTAGCTTAATAATTAAAAAACTAAAATTAATTATTTTCCAAAACCACCACCACCAGGAGTTTCAAGTACAAAAATATCTCCTGATAACATTGTTTCCGTAGCAGTGCTATCTAATTGTTTAACCGCACCATCTTCTTTCATAACATAATTTTTACCTGCTTTTCCTGGTGTTCCTCCTTGTAAACCAAAAGGAGAGTTAACACGATTACCAGATAAAATTCCTGCGGTCATTTCTTCAAGGAAACGCACCTTTCTAATTACACCATTTCCGCCATTATATAGACCTTTACCACCACTATTTTTACGAATACTGAAGCTTTCCAATAAAACAGGATAGCGTAACTCTAATACTTCTGGATCGGTTAAACGGGAGTTTGTCATGTGGGTTTGCACTGCATCAGTACCGTGATAATTATTTCCTGCACCAGAACCTCCACAAATTGTTTCATAATACTGATACTTTTCATTTCCAAAAGTAAAATTATTCATCGTTCCTTGAGAGGCTGCCATAATTCCTAATGCACCATATAAGCAGTTGCTAATCTGTTGAGAAGTTTCCACATTTCCTGCGACAACTGCTGCGGGATAAACAGGGTTTAACATACAACCTTCGGGGATAATTATAGATAGTGGTTTGAGGCAGCCAGCATTTAAAGGAATACTATCGGTTACTAATGTACGAAAGACATATAGTACTGCTGCTTGAGTAACAGCAGAGGGCGCATTAAAGTTATTGTCTAATTGAGGTGATGTACCTGTAAAATCGATAGTAGCAGTACGATTATTTTTATCGATAGTAATTTTAATAGCGATCTTAGCTTCATTATCTAGCTGTACGGTAAATTCACCATCTTGCAAGACATCAATTACTTTTTTTACCGATTCTTCTGCATTATCTTGAACAAACTGCATATAGTCTTGTACGGTCTGGAGACCATACTTATCAACCATCTTTTGTAGCTCTTGTACTCCCCGATTATTAGCAGCAATTTGAGCTTTAAAATCTGCAATATTTTGCCCTATATTTCTTGCAGGATATTTATGATTGGTGAGAATTTCTCTTACTTGATGTTCCCGAAATTTTCCGACTTCTACTAATAAAAAATTATCAAAAAGTATTCCTTCTTCTTCTATATTTACACTATGGGGAGGCATTGAGCCAGGGGTAATGCCTCCAATATCTGCTTGATGTCCACGGGAAGCAACATAAAATAAAGGTGTGAGGGAATTGGAAAAGACTGGGGTAATTGCGGTGACATCAGGAAGGTGTGTACCACCGTTATAAGGATTATTCGATAGGTAAACATTATCTGGCTTAATATGGTCTTGCTTGTCTTTAATTAAGCTCAAAACACTCTCACTCATTGAACCCAAGTGAACGGGAATATGGGGTGCATTGGCTACTAACGAACCAGAGGAATCAAAAATAGCACAAGAAAAATCTAAACGCTCTTTTATGTTTACTGACACTGCGGTATTTTGCAGTACAATCCCCATCTGTTCGGCGATAAATTGATAGAGATTATTGAATATTTCCAAGCGTACTGGATCGGGTTGTGTTTTAGCGTTCATTATTTTATTGGGAAATCATAATTATCTTCAGGAAGAAGAATTATATATGTGCTGGAATCCGTAATATGAAGGTCTTGATAACTTGATTAATCAGCCTTAATGATTTACTTAAACTACTGTAATATAAAAAAATCGAGTAAAAATACGTAGGGATTTCTACTTTTTTAGTAGCTCCAAGCGCAAGTGGTTAAAATGTCTCAACACAAAACTGACAACGGCAAAAATCGATCCCAAGATTGGATGCTTGAAACGGATGTCAATTCCGAAGCAATCTCAATTGGCATTTCCCAGAATTCCCCTTTACTCAACTACAAGCAAAATAA
>NZ_LR214078.1 GCF_900659865.1 Hyella patelloides LEGE 07179 | reverse complement strand
AAAAAATCATCACTTCCTATTCTTTCTAGCTCTGGTGAAACTCTAATACCCCGACAGCCAATATTGATAAAGTTTTTGGTGATTATTTTTAGTGAAAGTCTCATGTTTGAGTTTATTTGTGTATTGGACATTTGTTCTCTCCAATACAAAAAATTACCGATTAACAGCCAGGAAATACTACTAAGTAAAAAAGTAGTAGTAACTACCATTAACCACCCTAAAAACTGATAAAAAGTTTGAGTTACCCAAGGGTATTTATAGATATATTCAGGAGAATATTTGCCACTTAAATCGCAGAATAGTCCGACGGCAAGAGTTCCCCAAAAACCACAAAATAAATGAACGGGTATTGCACTGACAGGATCGTCTATTTGACAGAGTTTAAGGATATATTCTCCGAAAAGAACGAGTAAACCACTAATAATCCCAATCAAAATAGACCAACGTAATTCGACATAAGCACAAGCAGCAGTAATTCCTACTAAACCACCTAAAATACCGTTAATAATTGTATCTAATTTTCTTTGTCCATCAAACCAAATTACAAAAAAAAGAACGGCAATTCCGCCTGAAGCTGAAGACATCATAGTAGTAACAAAAATGTGTGGAACATTTTCTAAATTGTGTGCCGAACCACCATTAAAGCCGAACCAACCAATCCATAAAATAAAACAACCTAAAGCGCAAAAACCAAGATTATTTGGCTTATGTTCTGGTTGCTCTCGTTGCTCGTAGTCTAATCTTGTTCCTAATAGTAATGCTCCTGATAATGCTGCTGCACCTCCCACAGAATGCACTACTGTCGCACCAGCAAAGTCTTGAAAATTCAAGAAATCAGTGTTGTTTAATAAACCGCGATCGCTCCATACCCAATGACCAACAAAGGGATAAATAAATGCTACCAAAATAAAGCTAAAAAGTACGAAAGCGCGAAATTTAATTCTTTCTGCTACTGCTCCTGAAATAATACTAGCTGTTGTGCCGGCTAATACTAATTCAAAGAAAAATAGTGCAGCAAAAGATCGCCCCGACCATAATTCTGCTATTTTACTATAGTAGCGAGGAAAGGTTTCAGTTTCGTTGGAAAAAGGCGTGTAAAAGAAGAAACCTTGAATTCCACCGATGAGAGAATTATCACTATTGCTAAACATTAAACTAAAGCCAAATGCCCAAAAAGCAAGAGTGGATATACAAAAAACTATTAAATTTTTTGCCAGAATATTAGTAAAGTTTTTTCTAGGAGAAAAACCTGCTTCGAGCATAGCAAAGCCAGCATTCATTGAAAATACCAAAATACCAGAAATGAGTAGCCAAAAAGTTTGTAAAGCACTAGATTTATAATCTATTATGCTGGTGCTTTGGGCTAAAACAGGATGATTCCAAAACACAAAAATTAAGGACAAAGAAAATAAATAGCAATATTTATACTTAATTAATTGGGGTTTCTGGAAAAAAGAGGTAATTTTTTTGTGATATGGGTGTGGCATTAACTGAAAAACATTAATTAGGTAATTTAAGTTAAAAAATTTATTCTAAATAGGAAGCAACAGGACAGTTATTATTGGTTTTATATTGTGTTAGCCACTGTTTAAATTCTTGATTGCTATTCGACCATCTAGTAAACCAAGGAATTACTGGTTGATTTTGATAGTATTTAGGAGATATTTCACAAAGATAAGTTACAGCTTGTTTGCTCTGACCCTGAGATGCTATAAAGTTGATCGCATAAATAAATTGAGCTTCTGATAATGCTTGTTCGCATTCAATTCCTAATCGATCTGCTTGTTTTTTTCGTAACTGTTGAATATCAGCGATCGCTTTTCCCAAGAGTAGTTTATCATGATTTTTGATTCCTGTTTGAGCGGTTTCAATTAAACTAACAGGACAAAGAGTAGCCAGATTAGAAATTTTGTTAAACGATACTATGTTTGGAGACTTTTGAGCAGCAAAAAAGACAGTAACAATAGTAGATATGAGAAATAATACTGTCCAGCTAGATTTGAACTTTGGTTGTCGAGATTTTTTTAACGGCGAAGAATGAGAAATTAATTGGTTAGGGGAGGCTTGGGATTTTCGCGATCGCCATTTTTGAGGTATTGAAATACTTGTTGAAATTTTGTTTTCTTCTTGTGGTTTATTTTTCTTTTTATGAAACCCCAAAATTTGCTCACAATATTGTCTGGTTGCAGCTATTTCTCCATTTGTCACCGATAGTATTTGCTGTAAAAAGCGATGATAATTACTATATTTAAATTTATCTGATTGAGAACAGTTTTCTAGGAAGCTGTCTAAAATAGCAATTAATTCTTGTTCTTCTTTTGTCCAAACCATTATCAACCCCGCAAATTAAAGACTAAACTACGGACTAAAAACTTGTTTTCGATTTCTGTTAAACGAGAATGAGAGTTGATTAAAGCTAACTCTAAATCTTTTCCCGTTAATAGTTGCGATTTATCTCGCTGTTCGGATGCTAGCCAAAGAGTTAAATTTTTTACATAGTTGCTAGTAATGAAGGTTTCGTTTTGTAAAATAGTTCTCAAAATAGTATTAATTACCTTTGTTTTACCTTGAGCTAACAATAATAATTGACCGGCGACCGCATGAGGATTTTTAATTTTTTTAATTTGCTTTTTTTGCACTTTTTCGACAAAATCTAGCATAATTACGCTCAAATTTTGTTCTTGTTCGGAGTTCAGATTTAATTTGGTTTTAAAAATTTTTAAAACACTTTTAATTAAAAATAAATTTTCATTATTTTCCAGAACCTGTCGGTCAATTATCTCTAAAATATCTTGTAATTTCTTAAGGGGTAAAAATTGTGTTTCGTCTTGGTAGCCTGATAAAACCCAGTTTACTAACCTATCTTGATAATCGATATATTTTAACTCGTTTTCGACTACCGAAGTATTTAATTGCTCTAGTTCGTATGACATCTATAAATTTGGTGTTTTTTATTCTGTAGCAATTGTTGTTAACTGACGAACAATACCCCAATCTATTAACATGACACCTGTCTAATAGTCAAGTACTTAGAGAAAAAATAATAGTACTTCCTTTAAGATCAAAACAATTTTACTACCAAAGAAAGCTATCATAGATGACGCAACAAAGATTAAGTGAGGAAAAACCTTGAGCGAGCGTCCTCTTGCTATTGATTTGTTTTCAGGTTGTGGTGGAATGTCATTAGGCTTGGAAGCTGCGGGTTTTGACATTGTAGCATCAGTAGAAATCGATCCGATACATTCTCTAATACATCACTACAACTTTCCTTATGGAGCGACAATTTGCCAAGATATTGCTCAACTATCTAGCCAGGAATTATTAGAAGCGGTCAAAAATCAAGGTTTCGGGAGCAGAATCGATCTCATTGCTGGAGGACCACCCTGTCAAGGCTTTTCCACTATGGGAAAAAGACAAGTAGACGATCCTCGAAATCAACTAATTTTTGAATATGTACGCATAGTATCAGAAATCAAACCCAAGTATTTCATTTTGGAAAATGTCCCAGGAATGAAAACAAATAAGTATCAACCTTTACTCCAAGAATTCGTTAAACAATTTGATAATTATGGTTACTCAGTAATACAACCGATTCAAGTTTTAGATGCATCTTTATATGGCGCGCCTCAAAAAAGGAAAAGATTAATTATTTTAGGCTATCGCCATGATGTTCTCCCATTAAAATATCCCGATTATACTAATTTAAACACTAATCAATCAGCAGTGTTTAAATCTGTTCGCGTCGCTATTGATGACTTAAGTAAAATTCCCGTTTTTATTGGTCAAGACTATGGTGTAGAAAATAGTAAATTAAATTACTCTCAATCTCGAAAAAGTTTTGCTACTCAACCAAAAGGCGTTTATGCTTTGTGTCATCAAAGAGCAAGAACCAATCTTGTTTGGGGACATCTAGGTTCAAAGCATACAGAGACATCTATTAAACGTTTTGCAGCGACAATTCCAGGGAAAAAAGAAAAAATTAGTCACTTTTTTAAACTTGCACCTGATGGATTATCTAACACTTTAAGAGCAGGAACATCCAGAAATAGAGGAGCGCACACAGCACCTAGACCAATCCATTATCAATTACCTCGTTGCATTAGTATTAGAGAAGCTGCCAGACTGCATACCTTTCCTGATTGGTTTCAATTTCATCGCACTATATGGCATGGTTTTCGCGAGATTGGAAATGCAGTTATTCCTCTATTAGCTAAGCATTTAGGAACAGAAATTATTAACCATCTTGATGTGGATTTATCTTCTTTAGAAATCAAAAAACTACAGCCCATAGATAGTGCTTTGTTAAGCTATAAAATGGAGCAAGCAGCTAATTTTTGGCAGGTTGATAGTGAAGTAATTCCTAAGAGAAAGCAAAATAAGTAGCAAATAGCAAGGTAACAATCATAAATAACTCATAACTAATAAATAACCAATAACCACTAACATTCAATAATCACCCATTCATGAAGCTTGTAAACAACACAATTATTTTTAATTAAAGGATCGTTAGCAACAATATTTTTTGCCTCTTCTAAAGAATCAGCTTCAAATAATAACATTCCTCCGCCATATTCTCTCCAATAACCAGTACGAGCATTATGACCTTTAGTAATTAAATCCCTTACATATTTTTTATGATCTGGAACATATCGATCAAATATTTTTTAATCGACAATTCCTGTTTCTATTTTGACAAAAGTAGGCATAATTGAAAAAAAATCAATAATATCAAAATAGACTAATCTATATTGTTTTTGAGTAAAATATATCTTTCTTAAAAATTAACCTGCTCAGCAGAACGCGCTATTATAGAGACAAAGAAAATTTTATAGCAGAGTTAGACATCATAGACTCTATTCAAAAATAACCCAAGACTAAAACACTATTAAGGAGTTACCAAACTCAATGACAGAAGCAACTCAAACCCCCACAAAAGGAATTCAACTCACCCCAACAGCTTATAAGCATATTATGATGTTGCGGGAACAGCAAGGAAATAAAGACTTGTGCTTAAGAGTAGGAGTGCGTCAGGGAGGCTGTTCGGGAATGTCCTACATGATGGACTTTGAAGATATCAATAATGCCCGTGAAGACGATCAAATATTTAATTACGATGGTTTTAAAATCATATGCGATCCTAAAAGCCTGTTGTATCTTTACGGCTTAGTACTAGATTACAATAATGCCATGATTGGTGGTGGATTTGATTTTACTAACCCCAATGCTGCTCAAACTTGCGGTTGTGGTAAATCTTTCGGCGTTTAGTAATTCACCTTTGATGTGAATTGCAATAGACGTAAATATTTTCTTAAAAGCTATTAGCTATTAGGTATCAGCATCTTGAGAGTTTTTTAATTTGTGAGAATCGAATGGGTGAGTTGTGACTCAAATCATTTGTTTACTCCAATGCCGAGCAAAAAGCTTAAAGCTAAAGAGTAGCGAAAAATATCAACATTGATCAAGCTAATTCACATTAGTCGTAATTCAGCGATTGAGTCAGAACTTACACAGAGAAACCACAGTGGTAAGGTGGGCATTGCCCACCTATACCTGTTAAGTTGAGTTTTTCGTCCAAAAATATTCGAGTTTTCTGAAGCCATAGCAATCATCATGCCTCGATCTGGTGCTTCGCCTCATTAATATTAATCCATCAATTAAAAATTAACAAACTACTGTTGCAGTTTTCTTGAAAGCCAGTTTATTCTACTAGCCTCAGAAAAAATCAAAGATTATAATTGGTTTATTCATTAACTCAGTTTTGTTATGTAATGACCGATTATAGTAATGCAGATTTAGAAACTCGAAAAAAGCTGGCTACTGCTGATGATACTGCGGATTATGTTTTAGAAGTATTAAGTAATGATTCTGAGCCAGATGTGCGCTCATTAGTTGCCAGTAATCCCAATACTTCCCCTACAACTTTACAGAAATTAGGGCAAGAATTTCCCGATGTAATCACTGACAATCCAATTTTTGGCTTGCTATTAATAGAAAATCCGCATAGTTATTTTATCAGATTATCTCTTGCTAGAAGTAGCACCACATCTGGAGAAGTTTTGACTAAATTAGCAGCCACCAAAAAGTATAGAGATCGCGAAATTTGTTGGGCTGTTGCTAATAATATTAATACTCCTATTTCTGTGTTAGAAAAACTAGCTACTTGGTTTCCTGAAAGAGATGAATTTTCCGTAGCAGAAGACGGAGATTTAGTTCATACAGGGGTTGCAATTAACCCTAACACACCACCTCATATATTAGAACAGTTAAGTCACCATCACCGTACTTTAGTGCGCAAAAAAGTAGCTCAACACCCTAATACTTCTGTTTCCGTCTTAGAAAAACTTATGAACGATAACCATAAAAAAGTAGTTCTAGAAGTAGCTAAAAACCCTAATATTTCTTTGTCTAAAGCTCTTTTATTAAAAATACAATTGTTACTAGAGTATCTAGCAGGAGAATATGACCAATACGATCAAAATTTAATTTTTTTAACACGAGAAGATCGAGGACTTCTTGATGAGATTACTAATCATCCTCATGTTCCTGAAAGCGCAATACAGATTATTCAAGCTATTGATAATAAACCAGGAGTACCTATAGCAATTTTAGAAAAATTAGCTCAAGATAGCCGTTATTATGTTCGTAAAAAGCTAGCTAAAAACACTCATCTTCCAGTCTATCTTATGGAGTCTTTGGCAGAAGATAAACAGCCAGAAGTTAGACGAGAAATTGCTCAAAATATAGCTACCCCTGTAACAATTTTGGCAAAGTTAGCCAATGATTTTCATTCTAGTATCCGTGAAAGTGTTGCTAAAAATACAGCGACCCCTAGAAATATTCTTCTAAAATTATCCCAAGACCGAAGTATTCGTGTCAAACAGGCTATTTTATCCAGAAAAGATCTTAGTGCAGAACTGGTAGCAGAAATTTTTAATCGTATTTTATCTCTCACCAACGAAATCAGTTAACCAGATCGATTAATTAACAACTGCTACAAAGTGGGAAAAACACTTCCTCCTCCCTGAAAAGTGTCTACTGGTTCGGGAGCAGTTAAAAATTTATTAATTACAATGTCACGAAAATTTACCATATCAGATTGCCAAAAACTTAATGCCTGTTTTAACTGATTGATTCTGGCTTCTTCAGGGATATCTTGACTAATGTTGTAATTAAAATTACCTGAAAATAGAATAGCAGCCATAGAAGCTTTTTGTGCCTGCTGTAGTCTTGCTTCTGAAATATTGATAGTTAATTGGCAATTATCTAAAAGATACATCAAGTTAATTCCAGCTTGTATTGGTGCTTTACCAATAGTTTTCCACGATCCCGAACCTAACAATCTTCCTGTAATATATTTACGAACTGCTTCTGGGTTTTGAGGAAAAGGAACTAACATTTTCGGACTCAAACTCATTCCTAAATAATCTGCGAGGGGAAGTTTTTCAATATACTTAAGTGCAACTTCAGAAATTAAAATATCTTCTAATTTTTTATTGCTAAGAGCTTCGCTAAAGGTGATAGTGCGTGGTTGAGCAGCAATACTGACTCCGTTAGTATAGTTTAATTGAGCAGCACCAGGATTTAATATTGGCTGCTGTGACAATT
>NZ_LR214077.1 GCF_900659865.1 Hyella patelloides LEGE 07179 | reverse complement strand
GCTCCCATCTTTTGACACCAAGCAATAGTTTCTTTCCTAGAAGCAGTGGCAATCACTTGTAATCCTGCTACTTGTTTGGCTAGCTGAATGGCAATTGAACCAACGCCGCCCGCACCGTTAATGATGAGAATAGTACTTTTTTGATGGGCTGTAATGGCTAATCGTTCAAATAAAGCTTCCCAAGCGGTAATCGTAGTTAAGGGCAAAGCAGCAGCCTCAACAAAAGATAAATTGCGGGGTTTTTTACCTACGATACGTTCATCTACTAACTGATATTCGCTATTTGTACCAGGACGAGTAATACTTCCTGCGTAGTAAACTTCATCACCTACTTTAAATAAGGAAGTGTCTGCTCCTACTTGTTCTACAATACCCGATCCGTCCCAACCCAAAATTTTGGGTGTAGTGGGTTGCTCTTTTATAGATGAGCGGACTTTGTAATCTACGGGATTCACTGCAACCGCTTTGATTCTGACTAATAAATCTCGATCTGTAGGTTGGGGTTTGGCTAAGTCTACCTCTTCAAAACAATAAGGATTGTCTGTAGGAAGATTTTGATATATGGCGATCGCTTTCATCTTTGATCGATTATTAACTAACAACTAACAACTGTACGAGCAAACGGTTGTTCGCAGATACTAACTAACAATTAACAACCTAACTTTTCGATCGCTTCAATTGCAGGAGAGAAGGTAGAATTAATCCTCGCTGCTTTGTTATAGGCTTCACAGGCTTCTTTAATTTTATCGAGGGCTAAAAAAGCAACACCCCTTCCAACTAGGGAGCGATAATCTTCTGGTTCGATTTCTAAAGCAGTTTGAAAAGATTTGAGAGCTAAATTTTGCTGTCCACTCTGACTGTAAGCGACTCCGAGCTCGCGCCAAGCATGATAAAAATTAGGATTAATTTCGGTAGCTATTTCATAAGAGGCGATCGCTTTTTGGGAATCTTGTTTGCCATCTCGTAGTAACGAACCGCGATCGTACCATGTTAGATAAGATTCTGGAGCTATTTCTAAAGCGCGATCGATGGATTTGAGAGCTTTATCGTACTCCTCTAAAGCAAAAAACACATTGCCTTTGTTTAACCAGGCTAAATGATAATTCTGATTAATAGCAATAACGCGCTCGTAGGCTTTGATGGCTTCTGAATACTGTTTAAGCTTGACTAAAACATTACCCTTGTTAATTAAAGCGGTGACATCTTGAGGATTTTTTTGCAGCTTTTTGTTATAAGCTTTCAAAGCTTCTTCATATAAACGCAAGGCTGCTGGCTCACGACCGATCTTTTGCAATACTAAAGCTTTATTTTGCCAAAATTCAGGATTTAAAGGTTCTATTGCTTGAGCATCTTCAAAACTGTCGAAAGCTTGTTGGTATTGACCCAATTCGATTAAAGCAACTCCGCGATCGCTAAGAGCCTGGGCATAATTAGGTTTAATCTCTAATGCCGTTTCCTGGGCTTGTAAGGCTTCTTCTGGACGTTCTAGTTTATATAAAGCATGACCCTGACGATTCAGTAATTCGGGGTTTTTAGGGGCAATTTGCAATGATTGGTTGTAAGCAGTCAACGCTGCATCAAAACGCTCTAAACGAAATAAAACGTCTCCTTTTCCTTTCCAAGCAAGAGCATTTCTGGGCTGTAATTCTGTTGCTTTATCATAAGCTAGTAAAGCAGATCGATAACGCTTTAAACTAAATAAAGCCTCTCCTCTTCCTTGCCAAGCATCGGTATACTTACTATTGGTATCGATAGCTTTTTGAAATTGATTCAAAGCGATTTGAGGCTCTTTGATTAAGTCTTGTTTTCCTTTTAATGTAAAGTAAAAAGGGCGTATGTAAGGGTTAACTAATTCTGCGATCGCAATCATAGCAAATAAGCTCATCATACCTGCTAAGATCGATAGTATTTTTGATTTTTTAGTTTTTGATTTAACATTTTTCTGGGGGATTTTTGCTGGCTGTGACTGAGCATTAATCTTAGTCATTTTGAGGTTTTCACTAGCATAATCCACCGAACCAGAGTTAATAATTGTAGATATATTCTCTATTTTAGATAAGTCTTGAAAAATTTCTCTAGTATTATGATATCTGGCATTAACATTAGGAACGATAGTTTTTTTAAGAATTTTTTTAAATTGTGGTTCTATTTCTTGAACTACTTCTCGTTCTTGTTTTTCCTCTTGCCAGTAAGCAGAAAAACTCTTTGTCAGGCTGTAAATTACTGTTTTACCTAAACTATAAAAATCACTACTAATAATTGGCTGACCTGCACTTTGTTCTGGGGAGAAAAAGCTATTGGTATTAATTAATAAAGTTGCAATTTTATTGTCTACTAACTTAGCTTCATTTAAAGTAACTTGATGAATATTATCAAAGTCAAATAAAGTATATTTGCCATTACTTTTTAATTGAATAATATTTTCGGGTTGAATATTACCATGAATCAAATTATGACTATGAAGAAAAGCTATAACATCTAAGATATCTAAAAATAATTTTAAAGCTTCTGTTCTCTCGAAAGAGCAATTGCTTAACTGTTGAGCAAGGGTTTTTCCTTCAAAATACTCGCGAATGATATATAAATGAAATTTATCGACAAAATAAGCTATTATTTGAGGAATTTCTGGATAAGTACCTAATTTTTGCTGAATAGCAACTAATCGATCCCATTTATCTTTCTGCTGAGATGAGACAGTTTCATAATCAGCAGGTAGAGGAATTTCTTTGACTATACATAAACGGTTGTCCGTAATACCAGTATCTTGAGCCAGATATGTTTTCCAATTCTGAGAATCGTTAGGATGACTTTTAGAGGGGATAGTAATTTCCCGAATCATTCGGTAGCGTTTCCCAATGATAACGGTGTTTTGATTGAGTTGTTTTTTGTCAGATTGACTATTTGAATAATGGGACATGAGCTAAATTTTACTAAACCTCGTCCAGTTTGAGCAGGGTCGTTTTGATAGTGAATGATGGGAAAATAGGGAAAAACTTTATTTAAAAGTAATGATCCGCACTTGATATTTAGGAGTTAGTGTAAACGATAATTTTAATGTTTTTTCTTAAAAAAAAATAATGTGCTATCTATTTAGCCAGTGGGCAATAATTGGGATAAAATGGCGCAAAAATATGCCCTATTGTTCCATTTCTCCCTCTTCCCCACTAAATTTAACCATTGGTAATCTTATAACTAATGATTAAGAACTACAACCTACTCTTTGCATTGCTCTAATAATTTTGAGATCGGGTGCTATCTTCATTGCTTGACGATAGGTATTACAAGCTTTGGTATATTTTGTTTGTTCTTCGCGCAAAGAGCCTTTTTGTAACCAATGATCGCTATTACGGGGTTGCAAAACGATAACTCGATCGATCGCTTTTAACGCCTCCTCAATTTTTGCCATTTTTTGAAAAGCATTACTGAGACTGAGCCAACTTTGAATATCCTGGGGTGCTAGGGTAACTGCTGTTTGTAGAGATTTAACTGCTTGCGAATAGTTATTTTGAGTCATTAATACCGAACTGCGATCGCGCCAAGCAGGAAAGAAGTCTTGATTAAGCTCAATAGCCCGATTATAAGAAGCTAAAGCTTGCTCTAAATCTTGTTGTCCCTGTTGTAAAATCTTTCCGCGAGTGTGCCAAGCAGTAAAAGATTGAGGCTCAATTTCTAAAGCTTTGTCGATGGCTTGAAACGCATCAGGGTATTGTTCCATTTTCCAGTAAACTTTACTCATACCCGACCAAGCAAGAGAGGAATGAGGATTAATAGCGATCGCTTCTTGATAAGTACTTAAAGCTTGACTGTGGCGTTTTAGTTGCAACAAGAATGCACCTTTGCCTAACCAAAGTTCGATATTTTTCGGCTCTTTATTTAAAGCTTGTTCGTAGCTTTCTAAAATTAGTCTCGCACTTCCTACAGCAGCTTCAGATCGCTGGAGATTACGCAAAGCGATTAGTTGATCTTGCCAGAGATAGGGCTTTAACGGTGCTATGCTCTGAACTCGATCTAAAATATTTAAGGCTTGGTAATTTCTATTTAAAGCTAAAGCACTACTAGCAGCATCACTTAAAAGCTCAACATCTACAACAGAATCTTCTTCTAAAGCTTTGTTTTGAACCAATAGAGCCTCTTGATAGCGAGATAACAAAGCTAATATTTTTCCTTTTTGGGTTAAAGCAGCGACATTTTGGGGTTCTAGTACCAGTACCCTATCATAAGCCGTCAAAGCTCGTTCAAATTCCTTTACATGATAAAAAACATCTCCTTTTCCTTGCCAACTAGCCACACTATCAGGTTCTATGGCAATGGCTTGTTCGTAAGCTTCTAATGCAGGGACAAATTTTTGTAAAGCCAGCAGTGCGTCTGCTTTCCCTTGTAAAGCTGATATTTTGTCAGGTTGTAGTTTTAAAGCAGTGTTAAAAGCTTCTAACGCCTTTTCTGGTTGTCGATCTAACTGTTGTGTTCCTTGATGAACATAATACTGGGGTCGAATAACAGGATTTACCAACTCTAAACCACCGAGTAAGCAAAAAGTACTAACGATCGCGGTAAATCGGCGTTTTTGGGGTTTGATTAAGCTTAAGAGCTTATCTTTAAAGTTAAGCGGTTGATTTCGGGCTATTTTGCTAGGATTATTGTTTTGATGTTTTTGGAGATCTTGCAATACCTCTTCAGTGGACTGATATCTTTTCTCCACATCAGGACAAATCATTTTTTCAATAATGGGAATTAAGAAAGAATGATTAATCAGTTTTTCTTGCCAAATTTTTTTCCCTAAAGAAGAATTTTGCGGTATCTCTTGAATTGGCAGTCTAGTTAAAGCTTCAATAATCGTAATTCCCAGGGCGTAGATATCACTACTAATTGTTGGTCTACCGACTATTTGTTCGGGAGGGTTACGGCTTTTATTGTACTGAGAAATTGACTGGTTGCTTTTGCTAATAGATTGTAAAATCCCAAAGTCTACGAGTACTACAGCTTTGTCTTGTGTAGAAAAAATCAGATTTGAAGGTTTAATATTGCAATGAATTAATCTTCGTTGATGAATTAGGCTGAGACTTTCTAAGGTATTTTTTAGTAATTTAATTGCTTCTTCAGGACAAAAACCTGGCTGTTGATTTAACTGTTTGGTTAAGCTAATTCCTTCTATGTAAGAACGAACTAAATATAATTCTTCACGGTCGTCACTCTGTTTTCGGACTAAATCAGTTACTTTGATATTAGATAGTTGCTGAAGCTGTTTTACTTTTCTTTCGAGGTTATCAATTCTAATTTCAGGAGATTGTTGATCGCAATTATTAATAGTGAACTGTTTAACTATCAGTAAAGAGGAATATAGTTCTTTTTCACGCATATTGCGAGCTAAATAGGTTTTGATTCCGTCTTTTTCTCCTAAATAACGAATCAAGCGATATTTATCACCAATGACTTGATAAATTCTGAGTAACGGTTGAAAGTCATTAGTAATTTCCTGTAATGAATTATAGAGATTGCATCCTGGAATAGCAATCATTCTAGCGAGGATAGTTTGCAATCGAGGACTAACATTAATTTGTGTGTGCCAGTCTAAAGGAAGTTCTTGATTCGCTACTAAACTGTCTCTATACTGACCGATCAAAGAGCGAATTACCATCTTACCCAAACGCTCTAACTGTTGGCGAAACAAAACTAATCGTTGTTTGGTAGTTAGAGGTACAGTACTGGCTTTACTCCAGAAAAGCTTTTTTAAATTGCTTAAGACGTATCTTTGAGTTGATTGACACTGTAAAATGTTCTCAGGAAATAACTCGAATTTCACTATCTGGTTTTTGAGCGCAAAGTCATAAATTCTCGCGATATCTTGTAAAATGCTGACGGTTTCTGCTTCATTCAAATTTCGGTACTGAACAATCGAATCTAATATTTCGCCTTTGATATATTCATAAACTATATAGTACCGATTGTTTTCGATGAAGTGATCGAACAGCTTGGGAATTTGAACGTGAGTACTTAATTTTTTGAGAAATCCTACTTGCTGACTAAAAGCTTCTTGGGAAAGGGTTTTCGAGGTTAGATTTCCATCATAAATTAATTCCAAGACATACAAAGAATTATCTTTATCCTGTTGGTCTTCTACCAAGTAAACTGTAGTAGATTGCGCTTGTTCTAGTTGCTTAATAACTTGATAGCAATTTCCTACTACTTCTTGAGGAGCTAATTTCCTATTTTCTTTTTGATGAGTTTCTAAAATAGGCAAAATTTTCTTGTCAACTATCGCTTGTAGCTGAGTGCCTTCTTTGTTTAAAGAGCTTACAGATGAATTAAATTGATTCTTTGAAGGGTGAGACATAAATCGCTCTCAAAAAGAAATTAGATTTTAATGGTTGGTTAACCAGCGATCAGAGCAGGTTCGCACCGCTTTTACAAGTATCCGCTTCGCTTGCGATCTGTCTTGGTGGACGTGGCGGAGTCCCGTCTAGCGGGATCGAGATAATCTGTAACTGGCTACTAGCTTCAGATTATTTGATGCTAATTCAAGTTGCGTCAAGGGTAACACTTTCTTCTATGGTTGCCAATTTAGTAATATTTAAAGTCAGTTCGGGTTAAGAAAATTAGACGGTGAGGGTGGCTCTAAGCTCTAAGCTTTAAGCCTTTTAAAGATTTCGAGAGCGGATAAATTTTTCATAAAAGAGGAAAAAGAAATTTTTAAATCAACTGCGTAGCAAGGAGTTCCGCTTATGCCGAACTCAGGTTATTTACAAAGTGATACCGTTTCTCGCGCATTAATGAGAGACTTAGTAGAGGCAATCCGCAATCCACAATCCACAATAGATACAACAATGGTTTGAAAGTTTTTTACTCAAAATAAATAACTTTCTATATGTTGCTTGCTCCCTTCAAAAGGAACGGCTTCTGACCCTGCCTGATGCCAACTATAAGTCGAGAAAGGCTTACAGCTTATGGCTTGTAGCTTATGGCTTTAGCCGTAGGCTTTGTAATGTTCAAGATGAGTTCACAATGAGCATTATTAGAGAATAATAATTTGCTATATGTAAACAAATAAGCGAAGTATCTTTACAAAATCATGTCTTTCTATTGGGTTAGGAAAGTCTTAAACTATTATTCTGTGCTTCATGATATGTTTATTGAAAGTATTCTAAAATCTTACGATATATTAGTTTAAATTGCCAAAAACCCTTTGCTAATTACTTTCTTGGTGATTGTCATGTGAAATAAAATGTCAATAATTATTGACTGCTTTTATGGCAGATAAAATTGGCTTTATTAAATAAGCCTTCTCTAACTATCTTCCAAAACAAAGGTTAAATTAGTCTTTAAGGCGGTTTTTTTGATGACAAACTTGTGATAAAGTATTTAGCTAAAATTTGATTGGTTTCTGAGAATTTGATATTTTCTTTTTAGCGATCGCAAAATATATCACCAGTAAAAATACTTTGAAAAAACATTAACTATGATTTCAGTAATACTTAATAGCCCAAAAATATCGCTCTGAAAAGAGTAAAACTGCTCGATCTGTTTGCAATTTTGATATTAAATGGAATCTAAAATAAGCAAAAAAGATTAATAATTAAAGTACAAAATAACTAATTTTATTTTTATAAGTGCCATGGCGAAAAAAGACCCTTTAGCAGATGATCTGAATCAAAAAATTAAGATACCTAAAATCAATAGTGGCTTATCTAGAGCTAATTCTGGAGGCAGAATAAAGACAAACTGGGGTGATATCAATTGGACGAGAAAAAAGCTTTTTTTTGCTGCGCTCATTCTCGGTTTACCCTATGTAGTA
>NZ_LR214076.1 GCF_900659865.1 Hyella patelloides LEGE 07179 | reverse complement strand
GCACTAATTTTACTTCTTCCTCATATTTTACTTCTCTCTCTTTTGAATCAGTTAGAGACAGTTAGACCCTGGTTAAATGAACTTGGTTTTGATTTTTCTCTGATTAGGTGCAAGATCTGAGTTAAATACAAAAATTGACGCTACACATTATTTTTCTATTCTCCTGGATTCCTCCTCTGGAGGGGCTGTCATTTAACCAGCTATAAGCTTGGAGCTTCGCTTGCTGTAAGCTTTGTTTAATTCCTCTACTTCGTGCATAGTGGTGGGTTTAATTCCCTCACTATGCAAGTCAAATCTTGCTAATAGCTAATAGCTTATAGCAAGAAAGCTAATCGCTACGCGATTTTAAGTATGAGGAAACCTCAAATGTTTGTACGTCCCGTCTCCCCCCACTTTTTCTGTGTAGCAAGCTTTTAAGTATCTCATATAAGTCCTCTCAAGAAGACTGTTCTAAAGAATTTGATATTGGTAAGCAGTAACATCAAGAAATGTAAATTAATGCAGAATTATGGCTTTAATCCCCGATAAGTCTACAAAGAAGAAATCTTCGGGAGTGAAGTCCGATGAAAATTCCACGACATAAATTAATCACTAAGCTTTTAGTTTGGTTGACTGCTGAAATTTTATTAAACTTTTTAGGTTTAGATGATTTAGCCGATTATAGTGAGTTTGTCTATGAAAGACCGACATTAACTTTTATTAGCTAAACATGGCAATAATTTGACTTCTAAATATTTAATGTATATTTCCTCAGAAAACAAGCAATTATAATTTCTCATGAAAACCGCTTTTGGCTTTGAGTTGAAAATTATTCCTCTATCTTTATTAGCTTCTTGTTCTTTATTCTCAATAACTAATCGGGTTCAAGCACAAAATCTACCACCTGTAACCCAACCATTACCACCGCAACCAGAACCAGCAGAGCCACAGGATGTTCCTCCATCATTACCACCGCAACTAGAACCAGTCGAACCAGAAACCTTACCACCTTTAGAAGAAATATTCCCAGAACTGGAACAGACAACTCCAAGAGATGCGCCTAATACTGTGGAAGATGCACCACAAACGATTTTTGTGAAAAAATTTGAGATAGTTGGTAGCACGGTTTTTACCCCCGAAGAGTTAGTGGAAGTATTGAAACCCTATACAATGCGTCGTCTTTCTTTTACAGAACTTTTAGCAGCCCAACAAGCTATAGATCGCCTGTATATTGAGAATGGCTATATTACTTCGGGTACTTTTCTTCCTCCTCAAAAGTTACAGGATGGGATTGTGGTAATTGAAGTTATCGAAGGAACAGTAGAAGCAATTAATATTGAAGGTTTAAACCGCTTAAACTCTGGTTATGTTCGCAGTCGTCTGGAAATTGCTACTAATGCACCTTTAAATCAGAGTAAGTTACTCAATGCATTGCAAATATTACAGTTAGATCCTTTAATAGAAAACTTGGCTGCGGAATTAACTGCGGGAAGTAAGCCAGGTAGTAGTATTTTAGAGCTTAATCTGCAAGAAGCCGATCCTTTCGATTTGACTTTAAGTTTTGATAATTATCGCGCTCCTAGTGTGGGAACAGATCGCCGTCAGGTAAGATTAACTCATCGCAATTTATTAGGATTTGGCGATCGCTTTAGTATAGGTTATCTAAATACTGATGGTAGTGACTCTCTTAACGATCTTAACTACACTATCCCGATTAATGCCTATAACGGTACGCTTAATTTCCGTTTTAGCTATACCGATAGCGAAATTATAGAGAAGCCCTTCGAGCAATTTAATATCGCCTCAGAAAATACTAATTACGAATTTACCTATCGCCAACCTTTGTTGCAAAAACCCACTGAAGATGCAGCTATTGGTTTGACTTTTTCGAGAAACGACTCAGAAACTACCCTCGGAGGCGAACCTTTCCAACTATCGCGGGGTGCAAAAACCGATGGGAAAACTAATATTAGTGCGCTACGTTTTTTCCAAGAATATACTAACCGTGATGCCAATCAAGTGTTTGCTTTACGTTCTCAATTTAGTTTAGGAGTTAATCTTTTTGATGCAACTATTAATAGTGGCGATCGCCCTGATAGCAAGTTTTTGGCGTGGCGGGGACAAGCACAATATTTAAGATTATTAAGTCCCGATATTACTTTATTATTGCGTTCTGATTTGCAATTTTCAGATCGTTCTTTAGTTCCTGTAGAACAGTTTAGTTTAGGGGGTGCATTAAGTGTTCGTGGTTATCGTCAAGATGTTTTGTTAGGGGATAATGGCTGGTTTAATTCTGTTGAAATTAGAGCTACTATTTTACAAATTCCTGATAGTCAAACCAGTTTACAATTAAGTCCTTTTTTAGATTTTGGGAAGGTGTGGAATACGGATAAATTTGATAATACAAATAACGTCGATTTAGATTTTGCTAAAAACACTTTAGTTTCTGTTGGTGTTGGTTTACGTTTACAAGTTAATGATATTTTTGCTGCTCGTTTAGATTGGGGAATTCCTTTAGTAGATTTAGAAACTGAGGGAGATAGTTTACAAGAAGATGGGGTTTATTTTTCCGTAGAGTTAAAACCGTTTTAGTTAGTTAATAATTAATTTTAAATAGACGAATTTAGAAATGTTTTTTTTAGCTTATAAGTCTTTTATTATCGAGACTGATTATCATCTTTTCGATGTTATCAATAAATTAAAATTCTATGTTAAAGCACCTGAATCTTATACTTACAGATCCCATAATCATATAGTTTATCAAGGTTTTGTTTCTGAAAATAGATTTAAGTTGGTACGTATTGCTCGTAATCGCAACCTACTTTTTGTACAAATTCGATGTAAATTTAAAGAATTAGCTAATGGGACTAAAATTAATGTCACCGTAAGTTTACATCCTCTCATAGTTATCAAGTTAATCTTTAATTTATTATTCTGGATTCGAGCCTTGATATTTGTAACTTTTGAAGTAAATCCTCTAAATAAAGGTCTTTTCTTGACAGTTTTAATTTTTCCGCTCTCTTTGTTACTGATCTTTATGACTATATTTCGCTTGGAAGTAAATCGCGGTATCTATGAATTGAAGAATATTCTTGAATAAATCGAGATTAGCCTGAATTAAATAGTAGGATTGCAACACAATTAACCATTAACAATTAACCATGAATAAAATTAATAAATTATCTCTTTTATTTTTGAGTACAATTTTAATTTTTATCTCGATTCAACAAGCAAATATTATCTTGGCAACAAATAATGTCAACGTTCAAAATATAGAGCAAAGAGCAGAGCAACTTTATCAACAAAATCAATATCAAGAAACAATTGAATTATTAGAAACAGCAATTAAACATTATCAAGAATCAGGAGATATTGCAGAAATAGCGATCGCTCATCGTAATCTTGCTTTAGCTTATCAAAAATTAGGAAAATGGCAACAAGCATCAAACAGTCTTTCTCAAGCAGAAAATATTATTGCATCTCTTAATAATGAAGCAGAAAAAAATCAGTTATTGGCACAAATATTAGAAGTTAGAGGACAAATTGAATTATCTTTAGGGCGATCGCAATCTGCTTTAGAAACTTGGAAAAAGACAGTATCTTTATACGAACAACAGGATAATATTACAGGTTATACTCAAGCTAAAATTTATCAGGCTTCCGCACTGCAAGCATTGGGCTTATATTCCCAAGCAATTAAAACTTTAACAGTAATAAAAAATAAGCTAGAAAACGAACCCGATACTAAGCTTAAAGTTCAAGCATTACTGAATATTAGTAGTGTGTTAACTCGTATTGGTAACTATGAAGAATCAGCAACTATACTAGAATCTAGTTTAACTATTGCTCAAAAATTAGAGCAAAAAAATTTAATAGCAGCAACTCTCTTAAATTCAGGTAATAATAGTCGCTTACAAGGTTCGCCAGAACAAGCATTAAAAATTTATCAACAAGCCCTGAATATTTCTACCAATTCAGATATTAAGTTAAGAACTAAACTAGATCGCTTGGGAGTATTAATTGATTTAGACGAGATAGCAACCGCCACCACAGAAGCAGCAGCAATTGAGCAACTTTTATTACAATTACCACCCCAACAAACCACTCTCCAAAGCAAGGTTAGTCTAGCCCGCTATCTTATGGTACTAGACACCAAACCTAACCAAGTTACGCCAATTTTAGTTGATACCATTAAACAAGCAAGAACATTACAAATTAAAAGAATTGAAGCCGAAGCATTAGGAGTTTTAGGTAATCTTTACGAACAAAACCAACAATGGGTAGAAGCCGAAAAAATCACCGAACAAGCTTTATTAACTGCTCAAAACATTAACGCTAAAGAACTTTCTTATCAATGGCAATGGCAACTAGGTAGAATATTAAAAGCTCAGGGTAAAACAGAAAAAGCCATACTTGCATACACCCAAGCAACCAATAATTTACAAGCTCTCAGAAGCGACTTGGTAGCCATAAGCTCCGATATTCAGTATTCTTTCCGCGAAAAAATCGAGCCAGTCTACCGAGAATTAGCAGCACTACTATTACAACCAGGAGCAAGCCAAGCAGACTTAAACCAAGCCAGACAGATCGTTGAATCATTGCAAGTAGCCGAGTTGGATAATTTCTTCCGCGATGCTTGTTTAGATACCCAACCAATACAGGTAGATACAGTGGATCCCAATGCTGCTATTTTTTACACCATTATTATCGAAAATCGCTTAGAAGTCATTGCAGCTATTCCCAACCAACCTCTACAACACTATACTAACGATCTTCCACCATCAGAAATTGAAATTGTTGTTACCTCTGCAAACAGCCAAATTAGTAACCCCCGTCGTGTCAATTTGCGACTGCTACAACAAGCTTATGACTGGTTAATTCGCCCTGTAGAAGCCGATTTACAAACCAGCGAAACCAAAACCCTAGTCTTTGTTCCCGATGGCATTTTACGTAATCTTCCCCCCGCTACCTTACACGATGGACAACAATATATCATTGAAAAGTATAGTATCGCGATCGCACCCAGTTTACAACTCACTCAACTACAAGCCACAGATGAAAATAGCCAAGAAATACTCTTAGCAGGACTTTCAGAACCCCGTCAAGGCTTTTCTAGCTTACCAGGAGTCAAACAAGAAATCGAGCAGATAGAACCTCTATTTGCCTCAGAAGTACTGCTCAATAATAGCTTTACCGAAATTAATTTTAATCGCTCTGCTAATGAAACACCCTTCCGCATTGTTCATTTAGCAACTCACGGACAGTTTAGCTCCAATGCAGAAGATACTTTTGTTTTAACTTGGGATGAGCGCATCAATATCGAGGAGTTAAACAGTCTGATTCGAGGAGATAGCAAACAACTGCGCCCTGTAGATTTATTAGTGCTTAGTGCTTGTGAAACCGCTACAGGAGATCGCGATTCTGTTTTAGGTTTGGCGGGTATTGCAGTTCGGGGGGGCGCAAGAAGCACCTTAGCATCTCTCTGGGCTGTCAGCGATCGTGCTACCGTAGAGTTAATGACTAATTTCTATCAAGAATTGGCTCAAGAAAATACTACCAAAGCAGAAGCTTTACGACGCGCTCAAATATCCATCTTAAAAAGCGATCGTTACTCTCATCCCTTCTTTTGGTCAGCTTTTATTTTAGTGGGAAATTGGCAGTAATTACTACTTAGGATCGTGAATTAAATAACTTACAGATTAGGTAGGTTGTTGTTAGCGTAAGCGTAACGCACCAATATTTTAATTTGGGATTTTATTAAATTTTCATTCCTTAGTTTCTGCATAAAGTTGTATTAGCGTTCAAAACATAAGGCTTGACTGCGGATTGTTGAGCTAAATCTTGCCAGCCTAATTCTGCTAACAATCTATTCCAAGCCGTTTCTAATGGAGAGTTATGAGAATCTTTCATACGGCGTTGTGCTAGATCGTTTAAAGCATCATAAAGTAAATCATTTTCTAAGTAAACTCGATACTTCTCTTCTTGACTAACACTAGCTAACTGACTTTCTAGATCGGGGTTTAATGGTAAACGATTTAGCCAACCTTCTAAAGCCATAACTGGCTCACCACTTGATTCGACACAATCAACTTCTAAACTCCAACTATAGTTAATATTTGGAGCAAGAGCATATTTTTTTTCTGGAGGAATAGTAATTCCTACCGTACCTGCTTTTTGTGGTATTTCTACGATGCGATTGTAAACTTTATTGCCAGTTTCTAGCTCTGTAAGTACAAATTTTATTTGTGCTACCTTGTTAACATTATTGGGAATATAAAACCAAAAAGTAGGATAAGCAGCTAAAGTAAACTCTCTATTATTATTTCCTAGTAAATAAGCAATCTGTTGACCGTTTTCTCCACATACTTGTGTTAGCAAATGATTATCTCTTGTACCTCCTGCGGAAAAATCTTCTTCTGGAGAGCCAGTGTCAGGAGATGATGGTGGATTACTTTGAGATCTCTCCTCAGCATATCCTGGAAAGGGAGTCAAAAAAACAAGCAAGCTGAAAATTACAGGAGAAAAAATCTGCTTACGTCTTAGTATTTGCCTTTTGAAGTTAGATTTATTGTAAAACATTGAATTATAATTTATTTTGATAAATTAAGCACTAATGAATATTCATCACTTAATATTGTTGAATAGAAAGTTGATTCTCTGGTTACAACGAAATAATGCTTCAAAAGTCAAAATAGCACACTGTAAGCGCATAGAATATTAAGGATTAATGTAGTAGTTACTTAATTACTTAAAATAGTGTTACGCTTAGCGGGAAAAACTTTTAAATACATTTATATTGATTTAATTACAAAAGCTAAAAAACAAAAATTATTTTGCTTAATGAGAATTGGTAAGTAGAATAGCGATCGCTGTAATCTTATAAATACAGTGTTGGTGAATCAGGGTATGATTTTAGATTTTTGTGGCTTTTCCACAAATAAATAAAGAAAAAGCAATTAGCAACGAACAGTATTATTATTTACTTCATATCTCAAATTACCAACGCCTTAAATACCTTGTAAAAACTGAATTAGGAATGGATACTTTAACCCTTGATTTCCAATCCATCGAATTAACAGACGAACAATTTTATCAACTCTGCAAAAACAATCAATTAACCTACACTGCTGCCTAACGGCTGCAATATCTAATTCTGATAAGTCTTTGCCATCATAAAATATAATTCCCGATTCTAGAGTTTCAAAGCCTAACAATAACCCTATGATAATTGATTATTGCAGAGTTTTAATCGGCGATCGCGATATAATTAATTCATCTCTTGAAAAATTATATTGTCTACACATAAACAAATAATGAATCTTCTCGAATCTCAAAATAGAATTATTTACTTAATGTCTATTTTTGTAGCACAAATCAAATGTGCTACTGCAATGGGACGAACAGATTTAAATAAAGTATCTGAAACTATTTTGATACCTCTTTTCTCAGACATTTATGGATACACAAATCTTAGAAATCTTAATGCCGATATAGAAAACTATCCAGGTATCGACTTAGAAGGCGAATTACTTTTAGACGGTGAAGTTAGAAAAACTGCTTTTCAAATTACTGCAACAGCCAATACAGAGAAAATAAAGAAAACTTTGAAAAAATTTGTCCAATACGAGCTATACGGAAAATATGACAGATTAATTATATATATCTTAGTAGAAAAACAAGAATCATATTCTGGAAAGGGATATGATACGAAATCCGATTATAAAAGACCTGATATAATTCTCAAAAAGTAACCCAAAAAAATTAATGCCGAGAAAAGCTTATTTAGTAAAGCATAAGAGCTCAGAGGAATTGAAGCGAAAATACTTAAAG
>NZ_LR214075.1 GCF_900659865.1 Hyella patelloides LEGE 07179 | reverse complement strand
CCATTATATCCACATGAGCAAAAATCGAAAAGATGTAAGATTTTCGGAAGCTGGATGAAAAGAAATTTTCACGTCCAGATTTCACAGAGAGGGGCGAGAGATAATACTCTCCCTCGACTCTACCAAACGACAGCCATAGTCGATTCTGAATCAGATCGCGAACATGGCAACTATAGTTCCCAAATCAGTTATTGTTTATCAAGTCTTGGTTGCTTAAACTTTCTAGATGCACCAGAAGATCGAAATAAGCTAAAAGTAATCCTACAAAACTTGCCAAGATTTCCTCTGCAACAAATGAATAATCTTGGTTATGGGAATTTCCATCGAGTAGAAATTTTACTAGCTGGATCTCAACAACTAGATATTCCAGAATTTCAAAAAACTGCCAGAAAACTAGCTACTTATCTTCTAACTAAAGCCGAGCAAACTAGCTTTTTCTGTATCCTCCCCAACCTACATCCAGATATTTACAATCCTGCTTTCTTGACGGGAATGGCTGGAATTGGCTACGAGTTACTGAGGTTAGAATATCCAGATTTATTACCTTCGATTATATTACGACAATCTTAGTAGTAGTGTTGCAAATCTATCTGGTCAATAACCTCATTAGGGCTTACGCAGAGACATCATAGTTAGGGCGTGGCATCGCCCCGTCTTACTACTTTATATATGTATTTTGAGAATGCATACTAGGAGACTTTAGTCTTAGGGAAATATACCTACTGTATCAACGAAAGTTAGAGGGTCTTTATCTCTTTCGTTGAGGGGAGATTTGAGACGTTTTTCAGATGTTTACATTCGGAGAAACCCATAATATTAAATCAGTTCTTAAATTAATCCTGGTCATAACTCAAAACATAATTTCGGTTATGGAGAAAATAATCTTTGTGAAATTTTATATTTTTAAATTTATGAGCTTTTTGATGACATATTTTGTTCAAAATGAGAATTGCTGCTCGACTATTTCTTAATTTAGATAGGTGCGAATATGACAGAAGTACTGCTAAAACAGCTAAATAGCCAAGATTTGCAATGGCTCAAACTCAATGGTGAGAGACAATACATCAATTCTGGAGAATCCTTGATTCAACAGAAAGAAACAGTCGAGTGCTTGTATATCATTCTCAACGGTGAATTCGTAGGGATTATTTCCAGACAGTCAGAAGGAGTTTTAGGTCGTGCTTTTTCTGCTTTGGAAGATGACTCTAACCTCGAACGAGAAATTATTCGTTTGGGTGAGGGGGAAATTATTGGCGAGATGTCTTTTTTAGATATTAGTCCCGCAGCTAACACTTTTACGGCAGTTGAAGACTCTCTAGTTTTGGGAATTTCCCGCGAAAAACTCCAAAAAAAACTGAAACAAGACGTTGGTTTTGCTGCTCGTTTCTATCGGGCGATCGCTATTCTCTTATCCGAGAGATTTGAACATCTGGTTAATTTATATCTGCGTAATCGGATGGGAAAACTCAAACCCTTACAGGACATTCCCATGCTGTTTGGAGAATTTAAAGATAGCGATGTGGACTGGATGCTATCTTGCGGATTTCTGCAAAAAGTTCCTCCTGGTCAAACCCTGGCTCAAGTCGGTCGTCAAGCAGAAAATCTCTACATTATTCTGCGAGGAAAGATGTCTTTAATCGTTAATGAAGCCAAACAAAATCAAATCAGCAAAGTTTTTGTGGCTTTAGAATTAGAAGAAGACAGCCAAGCAGAATTAGAGCGAGAAATTGCTCAACTCACCTGTGGGGAAATTGTGGGAGAAACGGCGACATTTGATTCTCACTTGTCTGGTGTTACCCTACGCACCGAAGAAGACACCATAGTATTGACCATTCCCAAAGAAAAGTTACTGGTAAAGTTACAACAAGATCCCGCAATGGCAGCTCGTTTTTATCGAGCGATCGCAATTTTGTTATCTGGAAGACTTCAAGGACTTATTAGCCGTTTGGGATTTGGTAAAGATAGCTATCAATTTGGTCAAACTTTATCTTCTGAGACTGAATACGAAGATGAAATCGAGCTTTCCATTATGGATAAAATCTTTCTCGGAGGAGCGAGATTTGATTGGATGTTGAAAAGATTAGGAGTTATTTAAAGGAGAATGTGATGCCAAAAAATAACAAAATGTTTCGTCAAGAAGCATTAGAACGATTATCTTCCCCAGAAAAACTAGATCAAACCTTAAAAGTTGTCAATCCCCAAGCTTGGCTTCCTTTAGCTACTGCTGGTTCTTTAGTTTTAGTAGCCGTCCTTTGGAGTATTTTTGGACGAATCCCTCTAACAGCAAACGGTCAGGGGGTATTAATCCAACCCCGTCGGGTAGTGTCTTTTCAGTCTCCCAGTGACGGACAAGTAGTAGACTTAAAAATTGAGTCAGGAGAAGAAATCAAAAAAGGGGATGTGTTGGGGACTATTAGCCAACCCGCGCTCGAACAACAACTAGAACAAGAGAAAAATAAACTTGCTCAGTTACAGAAGCAAGATCGAGACAGTGGCGACTTGCAAAATAAACAAGTGACAGGAGAACGAGAAAGTCTCCGTCAGCAAAAAAACAATCTGGAAGAAAGTTTACAGCGAGCAGAAATTGAACGAGATTTGCGAGACAGAGGCTCAGCATCTCTGGATCAAAATCGAGCAAGTCTTCAAGAGCGTATCGCTCAAGGCAAACAATTAATCCCTAGATCGAAAGCAAGAGTCGATAAATTTCGCAATCTTTTCCGAGATAAATTGATTACTGAAGATATCTTATTTAATGCGGAGCGAGAGTATTTTGATAGTTTGGCACGATTATCAGAATTGGAAACGCAATTAAAACAATTGGATGTCGAAGAAACCAATATTGAACGGGAATATCTCCAAAGTTTGAACCAAATTGACGATTTAAAGAACCAGATTCAAGAAATTGATACTCAGTTAGCTCAGGTGGATCGCGAAGACTTACAAACTTCATTTGATCGCAAAAGTGAAATTCAAGAGGTCAAAAATAGTATTGCCCAAATGGAAGGAGAAATTACTGGCAAAAGCCGTATTGTCAGCAAACACGATGGTAAAGTTCTAGAGGTAGCAGCAGTACCAGGTCAGATAGTTAGTACGGGAGCCAGAATTGGCAGTATTGAAATTGCCACTCAACAAGAAGAGCCTCAATTAGTGGGAGTAGCTTACTTTGCCGATAGCGAGGGCAAAAAAATTGAGCCAGGGATGAATGTTCAAATTACTCCCAGTATAGTCAAGCGAGAACGCCATGGCGGAATGTTAGGGGAAGTAACCAGAGTTTCCGATTTTCCCGTCACTCCTGAAGATATGTCTGTGATTATTGGTAACCAAAATTTAGCAGAAGATTTAGTTAGCAGTTTAGGGGGTAACGCACCTATACAAGTATTTACGAAACTGAAATCAGATACTGACAGCGTTAGTGGTTATCAGTGGTCTTCGTCCGATGGCCCTCCTGTAACCATATCTCCAGGAACAACGGCTCAAATTCGGGTTCAAGTAGGCAAAGTGGCACCTATTGCTTATGTTATTCCCTTATTTCGTTCTCTTACTGGAATTTATTAAGATTTATTCACCACTGGCAATTAACAATGTTGGCTTTTATCAAGAGACTCATACCAGGTAAAAAATCATCACAACGGGTTAAAACTCCGACATTGGTGCAAATGGAAGCTGTAGAATGTGGCGCAGCAGCTTTGGGCATAATTCTCGGTTACTACGATCTCATTTTACCTCTAACTCAACTGCGTCGCGATTGTGGGGTTTCACGGGATGGTAGTAAAGCTTCTAATGTGCTGAAAGCTGCCCGTCTTTACGGTTTACAAGCCAAAGGATTCAAGAAATCTTTAGAGACAGTTCGTTCGATTAAGCCTCCTTTTATTGTTTTTTGGAGTTTTAATCACTTTGTCGTTCTTGAAGGTTTTGCTAAAGAGCGAGTCTATCTCAACGATCCTGCTACTGGACCGAGAACAGTTTCTTATGAAGAATTTGACCGCGCCTATACGGGAGTTGTCCTGGTTATGGAGCCAGGAGAAAACTTTCAAAAGGGAGGAAAGAAAAAAGGAATTATTCCTGCTTTGGCTTCGCGGTTGCGTAATTCTCGCGGTGCGATTATTTTCTGTTTGCTAGCTGGTTTAATTCTGACTATTCCTCGTCTAGCAGTACCAGCTTTTACTCAAGTATTTATAGATGAAATTTTGGTGCAGGGTCGTCAAGACTGGTTGCGCCCCCTGATTTTAGGAATGCTTTTTACTACTGGAATCAGAGGACTGTTAGCTAGGTTGCGGTTGACTTATTTGAGGAAGTTGATGTTAAAATTATCTGCTTCGATGTCTGGTTCTTTTATGTGGCATATTCTTCGTTTGCCTAATAGCTTTTATGCTCAAAGATTTGCAGGAGAAATCAGCAATCGTTCTCAACTCAATGACAAAGTAGCAAATGTTTTATCTGGAAGGCTCGCAACCACCATCATCGATACAGTGATGATCGTTTTTTATGGTCTGATTATGTTTTTTTATGATTGGCTACTAACCCTAATAACTATTGCTTTTGCCACAGCTAATCTTCTGGCTTTAAGATATCTTGCTCGCAGTCGGGTTGATGCTAATCTGCGACTGTCTCAAGAAAGGGGTAAAGTTGCAGGAGTTGCTATTGGTGGAATCCAAACTATTGAAACGATCAAAGCTAGTGGTTTAGAGTCAGATTCGTTTACTAAGTTTGCTGGTTACTATGCCAAAAACCTTAACGCCAAACAAGAATTAGCTATACCTTCCCAAATTCTCAACACAATTCCTGTCTTATTAACTGCTGTGGCAACTACAAGTATCCTGGTGATTGGGGGGCTTCGAGTCATGGAAGGTAGCCTCAGTATCGGGATGCTGGTTGCTTATCAAACATTAACTGCGGAATTTCTCCAACCTGTCAATCAATTGGTAAACTTTGGTAGCACTTTACAAGACTTAGAAGCCGACCTCAACCGTTTAGATGATGTCTTAGAAAACCCTGTCGATCCCGAAGCAGAAAGAGAAGTCAACGGTAACAGAAGCCATGAATTAGCCTCGGTCACTCTCAATTCTTTTCGCTTGGGAGGCAATGTAGAATTGCGATCGCTGAAATTTGGTTATTCTCCCCTAGAACCACCTTTAATTGACGACCTCAATCTGATTATTCAACCAGGACAACGAGTCGCCCTAGTGGGGGGTAGCGGTTCGGGCAAATCTACTGTAGCCAAATTAGTTACGGGACTCTATCAACCCTGGTCGGGAGACATCTTACTAGATGGTAGACTCAGACAAAATATTTCCCGTTCGATATTGGCTAATTCTTTAGCAATGGTAGAACAGGAAATCTTTTTATTTGCAGGTACGATACGAGAAAACTTAACTTTATGGGATGCTACTGTTCCTGAAGAAGATATGATTGCTGCTTGTAAAGATGCAGCCATTCATAAGTTGATTTTAGAAATGCCTGGGGGTTATAACGCACAGTTGAGTGAAGGAGGAATGAACCTCAGTGGAGGACAGCGACAGCGTTTGGAAATTGCTCGCGCTTTGGTGAGAAATCCTCAAGTGTTGGTATTAGATGAAGCTACCAGTGCTTTAGATGCGGAAACCGAACTAATTATCGATCGCAATCTCAGAAAAAGAGGTTGTTCTTGTATTGTGGTTGCCCATCGTTTGAGTACGATTCGAGACTGCGATGAAATCATCGTACTAGAAAAAGGCAAGGTGGTACAGCGAGGTACTCACGAATCATTACGCAGCGAATCGGGTATTTACACGGGTTTGGTGGGTATTCAAGAACCTCCAGATACCAGTAACTAAAATATACAGGCTTCAATAACAATGGTTAAATCGAATTTAACAACAAAATATTCAACAGCAGAAATTTTCCTTAAAGGCAATCAACTATTATCCCTAGATACTTCTGAAACCTTTTGGTTTGTTAGGTCTGGTTCAGTAGGGATCTTTGCTGTGACAGCCGATCGCGATCGCCATTTTCAAGGAGCGCGTCAGTATTTATTTACTGTTAAACCAGGAGAGGCTTTATTTGGTGTTCCTTTGATTCGGGAATCGGATTCGGAGAATTTATTAGGAATGGTAGCGGTAGCTATTGAAGCTACACAATTACAGGCGATCTCTCTTCAAAGTTTGATGATTAAAGTCAAAAAGAAAGATCGAAAGGCGATCGTAATTTTAGAAAGTTGGCTCAAACACTTAAATCAATGGCTAGCTGCTCAACAAACCATAACAGAGAATATCGTAGCTGCTAGTGGAGCTAATTTTTTCCCTCTAACCACAAATCAAACTTTACAACCACCCACTGATGAAATTGTCTGGATAGAAGTACGAAACGGAACAACCCATTGGCTCAATAGAGAGGCATTTCCCATAACTGCAAACTCTCCCCCATTTCCTCTAACTTCCAGCATGGGGTTAACCGCAGTCACCAAAAAAGTAGAAGTTGCTACTGTCCCTACCGCAGAATTAGAGCAACCAGAACAATTACCTCGCAGCTTGGCTTTACTCCACCGTTATTTTTTAATCTATTTTTTCCAAATACAACAACAAAAAATTGCTACAGAATACAAACGCTTTCAACAAAGAAATCAACTCAATCTTGAAGTAGCAGAATCGGCTTTCGGTAAGTTAGCCAATGTTTTAGACACCAAAGTAGCAGAATCCAAAGTAGCAGAAACCAAAATCTTTGAATCAGGAAATTCCTTACTAATTGCTGCGGGGGCGGTAGGACGCGCTAAAGGAATGAAAATTAACCCTCCTTCGGATGCCGAAGAGCTTAACCGAGTCAAAGATCCCCTAGATGCGATCGCTAGAGCTTCTTTGTTTCGTACCCGTCGGGTAATTTTAGAAGGGAAATGGTGGCAAGAAGAATATGGCGCATTACTGGGTTATCGTCTCCAAGATCGTTCTCCTATCGCCCTGTTACCGAAAAAAAATAATCATCTAAATCGAGGTAGCAATTACTTCTTATTTGACCCCGAATCTCGCCAAAAGAGGGAGATCGATGCTGTAATAGCAGATGATATTTCTCCTGAAGCTTATCTGTTTTATCGCCCTTTACCCCCTTTAATGTATAAGGCTACAGAAATATTTCGCTTTGGGGTTCAAGGTCATGAATCAGAAGTAATTGCCATCTTTGTGTTGGGTATTATTGGCAGTTTGTTGGGCATGGTAACACCTCAAGCCACTGCTATGTTAGTTAATAACGCTATCCCAGACGGCGATCGCATTTTACTGTGGCAAATTGGTTTGGCTTTATTTGCAGCAGCTTTTGGCAAAACACTGTTTCAGCTAGCTCAAGGTTTTGTTTCTCTAAGGGTTGAAAATGCTGCCGACAGTAATTTACAACCCGCAGTTTGGGACAAATTACTACAGCTAAGTCCTGCCTTTTTCCGTCAATATTCTTCTGGGGATTTAGTAACTCGTTTGATGGCTGTCAGCCAAGTAAGGGGACAATTAAGTGGTGCGACTCAAAGAACTTTATTAAGTAGTATCTTTGCCCTCTTAAATTTAGTCTTGATGTTTGTCTACAGTGTCAAACTTGCTTTTGTAGGTTTAGGAATCGCTATCCTAACTAGGGTTTGCTGAATAACTTGACAACCTTGAGCAAATAAAGGTTACAAGGATTTTGGGCGCAGCAAAAAGTTAAGTAAAAATGGCGAAAAACCCCTAAAATTGGTAAAAGACCCTTGCACTTATCTCAGCAAGAACAAATGTACCGTAAAACTAGCCAGTCGGAGCTTACCCCAGAAAATTTTGAATTACCCTTTGAAAGTAAGTTGTCATCAGAAAACCGATGGGTAATTATGGCAGAGTTAATTCCTTGGTCAGATTTTGAGTCAGAATATGC
>NZ_LR214074.1 GCF_900659865.1 Hyella patelloides LEGE 07179 | reverse complement strand
TTTTAAGTCTTCAAACTATTGATTTGTCTAGGTTCTGAGCGTTGTCGGGGCTTGTTTTCCCTCAACCGCGCATTTACCAATATAGGGTTTTCATTTTCTAAAGTCAACCCCTTTTTTTGAGAAATTTGGCACTTTGGGCAATCTTCTTCTTACAGATTTTCCTCAAAGCTACATATGCTATGGTGTTTGAGCGCGAAAATTAAGTTTATTCTTTTAGAAATTGGGAAAACTAGAACATGTCTTTGTATTTTCAAGAAATTGTTGCTGCTTTGAATCAATTTTGGAGCGAACGCGGATGTTTAATTGCTCAACCCTATGACACTGAAAAAGGGGCGGGAACAAAAAACCCCAGTACAGTTTTGAGAGCATTAGGTCCTGAACCCTGGTCAGTTGCTTATGTCGAACCTTGCAGAAGACCAACGGACGGTAGATATGGAGAAAACCCTAATCGTTTTCAACACTATTATCAGTATCAAGTTTTAATTAAACCTTCCCCTGATAATATTCAAGAGATTTATTTAGATTCTCTAAAATCCCTGGGCATTAATCCAGGAGATCATGATGTTCGTTTTGTAGAAGATAACTGGGAAGATGCTGCTGTTGGTGCTTGGGGTGCTGGCTGGGAAGTTTGGCTTGATGGAATGGAGGTAACGCAGTTTACTTATTTTCAGCAATGTGGAGGAATTGACTGTAAGCCAGTATCTATTGAAATTACCTATGGTTTGGAAAGATTAGCGATGTATCTGCAAGATGTGGATGCAATCAATAAAATTAAGTGGAATCAGGATACTAGCTATGGGGATATCTTTTTACAGTCGGAGATTGAACAATGTACTTATAATTTTGAAGCTTCCGATCCTGATTTATTGTTTAATCTTTTTAGTTTGTATGAGAAGGAGGCAACCCAGTTGATTGAAAAAGGATTAGTGATGCCCAGTTTGGATTATGTATTGAAATGTTCTCACTCTTTTAATTTATTAGATGCTAGAGGTGTGATTGCTGTTACAGAGAGAACTCGTTATATAGGCAGAATTCGTAATTTAGCTCGTAAAGTGGCTCACTTATATTTGGAGCAAAGAGAAAGTTTAGGTTTTCCAATGCAAAAAGTTTAAGAATTCAATTTATTGGTAGGGGCGGGGCATATAAACTCTTCGGGAAACCCGAAGAGACAGCCCCTTGCGAATGGCTATTCGTCCTTTAATCAATATTTAAATTTCTGAAGGAATCGGCACTAACGGTTTATAACCTCAAAATATCCGCTCAATTTTATAATACAAAAGTAAGACTAACCTGAAATAGCGATCGCCTAGAGTTTCACGAAGTAAGATCGCATTTACTATAAATTACTTCAAAGATTAATTAATTCTATTTCCTTTTATAGTGATAAAGATTTACCATAACTAATCAGGCTCATTATCTTCTGTTGGTAATAAATAGTAGCGTGCAAGTTCCTCGTATTCATCCAGAAACTATTGAAGCAGTACAGCAAGGGGTTGATATTGTTGAAGTTATTTCTGATTATGTAGTTTTAAAGAAAAAAGGGAAGGATTATTCAGGATTATGCCCTTTTCACAATGAAAAGACTCCTAGTTTTAGTGTATCCCAGGATAAGCAACTATATTACTGTTTTGGTTGTGGTGCGGGGGGTAATACTTTTAAGTTTTTAATGGAGATTGGCAAACAGTCTTTTGCTGAGGTTGTATTGGATTTAGCCAGACGTTACCAAATTCCCATACAAACGGTTGAACCCGAACAAAGACAAGATATCCAGCGTCAGCTTACTCTAAGAGAGCAACTCTACGAAGTGTTAGCGGTAGCAACTAATTTTTTTCAACACGCTTTGCATCAGTCTCCAGGGGAAGTTGCTTTAAATTATCTCAAGGAAACTCGAAACTTAGCAGATTCGACAATTAATAGTTTTGAGTTGGGATATGCACCTGGGGGATGGGAAACTTTATATCGTTATTTAGTGGAACAAAAGCGTTATCCTGTGAGTTTGGTAGCAGAAGCAGGATTAATTAAGCAGCGTAAGGAAGGCAATGGTTATTATGATGTTTTTCGCGATCGCGTTATAATTCCGATTAAGGATACTCAGGGTAGAGTCATTGGTTTTGGTAGTCGTACTCTACAGGAAGAGAATCAACCCAAATACTTGAACTCTCCTGAAACTCCTCTATTTGATAAAGGTAAAACACTTTTTGCTTTAGATAGAGCGAGAAAGAGTGTTGCTCAAGAGGATAGAGTAATAGTTGTTGAGGGCTATTTTGATGTTATCGCCCTTCATGTTGCTGGTATCACTAATGTAGTAGCATCTTTGGGGACGGCTTTTACTGATTACCAATTGAAACAGTTATTGCGCTACACTCCTTCTAAACAAGTGATTCTTAATTTTGATGCGGATAAAGCAGGAATTAAAGCCACCGAAAGAGCGATCGCAGAAGTTAAGGATTTAGTGTATGCTGGACAGGTACAATTGCGGGTGCTTAATTTACCTGGTGGAAAAGATGCGGATGAATTTATCAGTAGTAGTGATGATGCTATAGATATTTATCGTGATTCGGTTGATGATGCTCCTTTATGGTTGGATTGGCAAATTAATAATTTAATTACGGGTAAAAACCTCAAAGCTGCGGATGAAATGCAACAGGTAGCCAAGGGAGTAGTTAAGTTACTCAATCGTTTACAAGATGCTAATCAACGTAATTACTATCTCAATTATTGTGCAGAAATTTTATCTCAAGGAGATGGTAGACTCGTACCACAAAATTTAGCTAATTTAAAGGCACAATTAGCACCTGAGTTTCGCAAAAAAAGCAATTTAAGAACTAATAAAAAGCAGATTAAGACATCTCCTAAAATAGCTTTAAGTATTGCAACCAGTCCTGAAGAGGAGTTACTAGAACAAGCAGAATCTTTATTACTTTTAATTTATATTCATTGTCCTCGTTATCGAGATAATATTATTAGTAAGCTGGAGGATAAAGATTTATATTTTACTTTACCTAATCATCGTTTTCTCTGGCAAGAAATTATTACTATTGAGCAAGAAAAGAGCAATAAACAATTTGCTCTAGATAACTTTATTTTAGAGCAACTACATAATCGTAGTGTAAATTTTTCTCAAGATATGAAATCTTTAACTAACTTATTTTATCTTGACGAAAAAGCCCAAGAAGATGTTTTTCGCGCTGCTGCTAGAATTGAAAATGCGATCGCTTCTTTAGAACAAGTAAGCTGTATTAAATATCAACTTTATTGTACCGAACAGTTAGAAAATATCAATCCTTTAGTAGATGGCAATAAGATACAACATCTTTATGAAGAGATTCAATACAGTAAGAAGCGTCTTCAAGAATTAGAAAAAATCAGGCTTTCGGCAGAAAGTTAGCTATAGCTTAAATTGATATTATTTTGTTGTTCAACTAAAAAATTTATAATACGCAGCATTTTAAAATGAATCGTGAAAACTGTATAAGATTATAGCTTGTCAATTCATTAATTGAACCTACATTAAGATAAAATTTGGTTAATAAGTTAAAGGAAAACCTTGAGAAATAATTTCTCATATTTGTGAGGTATATTTGAACCCTTATCTTGGTATGTATTTTTTCTAGATTCATTTCAGAAACACTATATGTTATTTTAAATATGTAGCGTTCTGATTTGTGTCTGAAACCTTTGTATTCTACAACACTATAATTTATCGATCTCCAAGAAGCTAATGCCTATTATCGACCAACAATTTCCTAAAAATATAATCAATAATTCTCGATTTTCTCTAGAATATTTTTCCAATAGTGAAGTAACAAAAGATGATGGACAAGATGTTATTAACAGTTTAACCAAAAAACAAAAAACTCTTCCGCCTCGCTATTTTTATGATGCAAAAGGTTCACAACTATTTGAAGATATTTGTCAGCTTTCTGAATATTATCCTACCCGTACCGAAGCTAGTATCTTAAAACAATATGCTAATGATATTACCAAGGTTACGGGAAAAGTAGAATTAATAGAATTAGGTAGTGGTAGTTCTACTAAAACACGCTTCTTACTAGATGCTTATCAAACTTTAGATTATCCTTTAACCTATATTCCCATTGATGTTAGTGGTAGTATTCTTAAAGAAAGTGCTAATAGCTTACTCACAGATTATCCTACTCTCAATATCCAAGGAAAAGTCGGTACATACCAACAGTGCTTAACGAATATTAAAGCAACAGATAAGCAACCAAAAATGGTATTGTTTTTAGGCAGTACCATTGGGAACTTTAATCATCAAGAATGCGATCGCTTTATTGATTTAGTTACTGATTCTTTAAACTCAGGAGACTATTTTTTACTAGGTATTGATTTACAAAAACCCCAAGAAATCTTAGAAGCTGCATACAACGACATTCAAGGAGTAACGGCTGCTTTCAATCTCAATATGTTGCAACATCTGAATTGGAAGTTTCAAGGTAATTTTGACATTAATCTGTTTAAGCATCAAGCAATTTATAATAATCAAGAGCATCAAATTGAGATGTATTTAATTAGCAATCAAGCTCATACTGCAACTTTACAAATATTAGATTTAGCGATCGATTTTGCTGAGGGTGAAACGATTCGTACAGAAATTTCTCGTAAATTTAATATAGAACAAATGACAAAGTATTTAGCTAACAAAGAATTAGTATTACGTCACAGTTATACTGATACTAAGCAATGGTTTGGTTTGTTACTTTGTCAAAAAAGATAAGTAGGTAGGCGAAATAATTTATAAAACTCGTTCGTTAAAATTTTTACCGAAACCCCATACCCCTATTTTATGTTTAATTATTCAATGTTTAATAAAGTGGAGTTACTTAAATAGCTAATTTAGGTATTGACACAGATAATTCTGATTAAGATTAATACTTGGTGATTTGTGAGTAATTAACTCTACATTACCTTGTTGATTTATCTTCCAGGTTGTAGCTTCCATAATAGAAGATTTTTGAGGAGCTTCCATAGCCGATAAAGGTATAATCATGGTGTTTGCGCTCTCAATTGTTGGTAATCTTAAATCGTTCCAAACTGTATAATTTCTCAGAGATTGGATTGGGTTTTCAGGTAAACCGCCTTTTCCTGCAAGAGTAAAATTATTAATTCCAAAACTACAACTAGGAGTTATTTGTTGCGTGACATCTGTGAGGTTAATGGGTAATGGTTCTAGCTCGATTGGGCGATCGCTCAATCGAGTTTTAATGTCTACATTACCATCCAAACCAAACCGAGAGCTAGCAATAATCTGACTATCAAAAGAGGCAAAGAAGCCTTGGGTCAAAATGCTAATATTTCCACCATTACCTTCTAAGGCATCGGCATTAATTTGACTGTTTGCGAGCAAAGTAACTAAATCGGCATTAATGCTAATATTGCCTCCATTAATACTAGATTGGCTGTTAGCAAAAGTGCCTGTAGTTTCTGCGGTAATTACACTAGCCTGACGTAAGAGTAATGAATCTTCAATATTGAGATTGATGTTACCACCTTGTCCAGAAGTACTAAAAGCAGCGAGACTACTTTAGACTTGTCCGAAAATTAAATTTGTGGGAAAAAAGAGAGAAAAATGACAAAGATATAAAGATTATTTAATGGTCAATCCTTTAGAACATATTCGTCTTCATCCAAAAGTAGCCAAGCAACTTATCGGTTTAACCTTACCTCAATTAGAACAGTTAATTAAGCAAGCGATCGCTAAAAACAAAGAAAGGAAAAAAGCAGCGGAAGACCACAAAATTCGAGTAAATAAAAAAGGGGCTGGTCGAGCCAAAAACTTATCTGAGGAGGCAGAAATTTGTTTGACTTTTTTCTATTTAAGACAGATGCCTATTTTTGAGGTATTAGGAATAATGTTTGATGTCAGTCGCACGACGGCTAATGATCTCTTTCATTATTGGCTGCCAATTTTAAGAGATTTACTTCCCTGTAGTCTCTTAGAGGAATGGCAAAATTCAATTAAAAATGATGAATTTGTGCAAGAATTATTGACAAGTTATGAGTTATTGATAGATAGCGCAGAACAGCAGAGAGAAAGACCTAAGAACTATCAAGAGCCGAAAAAATTCTTCTCAGGCAAGAAACAAAAACATACTTTTAAAAATCAATTTGTTTCCTTACCCAAAGGGAGAGATATTGTGGATGTAATAGTAGGAGAAAGAGGTCCCGAAGCCGATGTAAATTTACTGCGAAAACAACAAGATAATTTCTCTGAGTCGCAAAACTTTAAAGGAGATAAAGCCTATATCGGGGCTAACCGCACAATAACACCTCAGAAAAAACCTCCCAAACGAGAGTTAACTCTAGAGCAAAAAGAGTCAAATAAACTTATTTCTCAATCACGAATTTATGTAGAACATCTGATTCGTCTTATCAAAATTTTTCGAGTGGCTGCGGAAAGATTTAGACTCCATTCTCGAAGCTATAAACAAGTTATTCTCGTAATTTGTGGATTGGTAAGATTCAGGATAGGAGCTTTGAAGTTTTGATTTTAAATATTAGAAAAAAGAGAAATAGGGACGAAATAGCTCAACTCTTTTTTTGCTTCATTACTAATATTAATACTTTCAATCCCTGATGTTACTGTACTGACTGGCATTTTTCCTAAAATTTTCAACCTGGGTCAAAGCTAGTCACAGAGTTGTATGCAGATTTTCGGACAAGTCTTTTGATTGTCTAAAACCAATTGCTCGGTATTGATTGTCAAATTACCACTATTTCCGATACCTCGATTATTGAGAGAGATGATTCCATTGTTTTTAATGATTAGTTTAGGCGTATTTATCGTAATACTACCTGTTTGGGAAAGCATTATGAGTGTTTGTCGTTGGTTATATCATCAGTAGTACAATCCAAGTATTCGTCACTCGCAAACAAATGTCGCAAAAGATGGGAGAAGCAGAAAAGAAAACTATTGCCATTAGTACTTTCTATGATCTTGTCTATAGTCTATTGCCTCACTTAATGGGTATTCTTCGCCATATCCCATCGTGCTGTTAAGAAATGCTATAAATCGATTTTGGAAGTTCGTTGATGTAGGTTTAACTTGACTCTCTAGTTAAGTAGAGAGTTTAAGATAGAAATCCAATAAAAGACCAACTATCAGTTGAATTAAGAATGTCAAAACTCTTATCTAAAATAACTATTACCGTAGTGGCGATCGCCATATCGACGTTCGGAACTTTTTATCTCACTTCGACTTCCAAAGGCAATAATACTGTTAATAGCAGTAATTTAGCGATCGCCAATGACAATCATGAATCAGCCACTTTAGTCAGTGTTTGGGACAAAGAAACCGAACCAGATTATTTAGGGACAAAAGAAATGACCGTGTATCGATCTCCTTCCTGTGGTTGCTGTGGTGTCTGGGTAGAACACGCTCTTAAACATGGCTTTAAAGTTGAAGATCTCAAAACTGAAGAGATGGAAGCCTTAAAGCAAAAGCATAATATCCCCCCAGAATTAGCATCCTGTCATACAACTATTATTGATGGTTATGTGATGGAAGGTCATATTCCTGCCGATGATATTAAACGTTTTCTCACTGAAAAACCTCAACTAGCTGGTTTAGCCGTACCTGGAATGCCCATCGGAACGCCAGGAATGGAAGCGCAAGATATCAAACAACCATTTCAAGTATTGGCGTTTAATGACAAGGGAGAAGTCGAAGTATTTAAGGAATATCAATCTTACTGAATTCAACAGGTTCTCTAACAGAATTAATTATGGTTAAATTTAACCGTCGCCAGTTTATTGTTTTAGGCACTGCCGGTACGGGAGCAGCTATAGTTGGTAGTTGGTTGCATCAAGAAACTATGTCTAGTCAACCTTTACCACTCTCATCTGCAAATGCTGCTTCTGTTTATCAAAGTAGCGATGGATTATTAGAACTAGACTTAGAAGCCAGCGAACGTCCCGTAAATTTAGGCGACAGACAGGCATACCTCTTAACCTATAACGGACAA
>NZ_LR214073.1 GCF_900659865.1 Hyella patelloides LEGE 07179 | reverse complement strand
TCTTTTCTCACTCCGCAGAGGCGTTTAAACTCCCGATCTCTTAGATGTTTTACTTTTTTATAGGTCATAGTTTTTCTTCTTACTGACCTATTTATCTCTTTTTTATTAGACTTTTGCAAGAGGTCTAATGTTTTTTGTCAATACAATTGAAAACTTAAAATTTCAGAAATCCCAAACCCATGATTTCCAAAATTTAGAAAAGGGTGTTGATTATTTGGTTAATTTCGTTGAATCTGGTCAATTTGCTACTCTGACAACTACTGTGTGGGTAAAAATAGGAGACATCATAGTATTGCCATACCAAACAAAAGCCACCAAATATTATGCCAAAGCTATAGATAATTATTGGAATGACGATAGCATTCAAGCTATTAGGCTCAGCAAATTACGTGAGTAAAAACAACGCTCTACAGTTATTGATAAAAATCAAAGAATTTGACCATGTCTGCGATCTTGAAAATAGCGAGCAGAAGCTTGATGCTTCCTAGCCAAAAAAGGGTGAGCAAAAAAGACTGTGGAAAAATTATAGTTTGCTCGCGATCGCATTTTTCAATTATAGTCAGTCATTTCAAATAGTTTAAGTACTTACCTGGTATTGAAGAATTTACAAAAGGATATCCTGCGGTACTAATTTTAAAATTTATTGCGTCTCTTGGATCGACAAATGCCATAATTCCGATAACTTCGTCCTCATTAAGCAATGTATTATCAGAACTTAGAGTAAGTAGCGCAATGTCGTTGTTTGCATCCTGCTGATCTGGTTGATCGTAATTAGCAGGAAAAAGAATGGTATCTGTGGTGATAAATGAAATTAGAAAAGGGTTTTACACTATATTTCAAATAACTGGCTTAATGCATAGCTTTTTTCCAGTATTAGTATTTTGAATAGTTGTGAGAAGATTATTCTTGACTAAAGCATGACTTACATTTTTTTGTTTCTTAATCAAACGAGGTTGGGCGTTTTCATATAGATAAAATATTTCGAGAAAAGTACTATCATTAGTGCCTGCTATTGCATGATGCATTCTTGTTAAAATATTTCCATCTAAAGATAGTGTTCCATAACCATCGATAAACATTGTGTTGTTACTTTTTAAAGCTTTAATCATTGTTTTCGATGATGAACTACTGATTGCGGTAACTCTGTTAGGTAAACTTTCACCAACCACAGCAAATTGGTCGGAAATTGCAATAGTTGTTCCCAAAAGAACATTAGGAGCAGATAGTAACTCTGTCTCTTTTTTCAAATTATCTAAGTCAAATAACCATGCACCTCCTTCTTTATTAATTGATGGTGCTGCAACTAAAAGTAAATTATTGTTAATTGCAATATCAAAACCAAATCCTCTATTTTGATTGTTTTTCGGTTCTGATATGCGAATTATATTTCCATCAAACAATACATTTACAATACTTTTCCCTTGTTGTATTTGTTCTTTTTGCGATGTCAGAAAAAATTGTTTTTCTAAATCAGCATCTACTAAAGAACCAAAAATTACCTCCTTGTTTATAGCATCAATACGATCTACTTTTATTTCTCGATCCAGTTTTGTTTGATAAACTGCTTCCGCGAATGAATTACTAAAACTCTGCTGCAAATCTTTTGAGCTATTCACTTCTTTTTTTGTGTACTTTGTAAAAGAACCAATTACTAAGGTATATTGATCCAAAGAAACATCAAAACCAAATCCAGAACCAAATTTGTATGCAGCAGAATCCTTTGGAGGTAAAACATTTTTTGATCGAAACCATTTACCACGATCATTCCGACTATAAATAACTACACGATTAGCTTTTGGGTCGCCCACAGCTAGGTAATTATCACTCATAGCTAAAGAAGCTCCAAATGAATTGCTATCACCTGGTTGTAGATTAAAACATTGTTTTGATAAATCAATTTGACAACCGCCGATCGATAAACAAGCAATGCTTACAATAAATAGTTTAATTACTTTCATAAAACCAAATTATTGACTACAATGATATTTTTCTAGAATAACTAATAACTTTTAGTTGGTAACTGCCAATATTTTCTGTCGCAGCATTAAAAGTAAAAGTACGATTAGTTGGGTCGAATTGAATCCAATCAGGTAAGACCGTATCATTAGCTAAAGTGGCACTATAAGTAAGACCATTACCGAGATCGTCGCTAAAAGTATTTTCTGGTATAGTAAAACTTGATTCTACATTTTCAGTAGTCGTAAACTCAGTAAGTTCATTTTCAATAGCTGGTGCGTCATAAATTTCGCGATCGCTATTATTCAAAGAATCAGAATTAATATCTTCAATTACAAGAAAATCAGCTTCATCAGGAATAAAACTATTAAGTCCCAAACCCGATTCTGTTATCAAATTCCTAGTTGATGTTGGTTCATCATTTAATAAATCATCATCAAAGATATTATAATATTGGTACATGAATATACTAGAGTTTCAACTTTACTTTATAAAATAAAAAAATAAATAATTAGTTATAGTTAAAAACTATTAATCACTTAATTGTAAAGATTAAAATATAGTTTGCAAGCAGTAGAGCCACGAAAATAATTAACTAGCAAATTCACCTAAAAAATTATGACTCTTCAGTTCATAATATGCTAAATAGTAAGTTAATAAATTAAATAATCGAACAAATAACTTAAGTATATTTTAAGGTAAAAGACTAATATAGATAAGTTAGAGTCCGAGTAAATTGTTACTTCAAGTTAGATAATTATTGGTACAAAATAATAATTATCAAGAAATGACATTAGCATCAAAGGCAAAGTTACTAACCGACCTCCTCAACCTGGAATCAGTTAGAGTAACAAAGTATCAAAATCTATCAGGAATTGGTCTGATATTGCATCTGGAAATATTAACAAAAGAAGCCTATTGCAGTAGCTGTGAAAAAAACTAGGGTGGCAAAATAAATTGGATTAATTTAGTCTCCAATTTTTTGTATTTTTATTTGACGTCTAATGTGAATTAAAACTGCGTTTTAAATAGCTGGAACTATGAAACTAAGGCTGTTCGAGTTTTAGTTAAACAATCGCACAATGAAAAACTACACCGAGGGACTTTTTCTGGTTAATTCTTTCAAGCTTATAGCTTATAGCAAGCGAGCTGATAGCTACGAACTAGTCAACTCTCAACGAAGCTAATTCACATCAAGTGTATTTTATTAAAGTTTAATAGCTTGTTGAGAAAAATACTAAAGGAGAAGTTTATGAAAGGTAAGTCTTCAATAGAGCCTTGGGACAACTTGAACAGAAACAAGTCGCTAAAGACCTAACTTTTCTCTCCTTTTAGTAACTTCTATTTATCATAACCTAAATAATCTATATTGAATATTGGAAATACTATATATACTGATTTAGTGTAACATCCGTCTAGAATCCTAAATCGGCTTTGGCTAATTCAGCAGCAGCAAATACTGCTCCATCATCTTCTTCTTCCCAATCAAGAATGCCAATTTCCTTATAAAATTGGGCATCATAAGCGCGAGTTCTGACTACTACTGGCATAGGTACAGCATGACCTAAAACTAAAGCCTGTTGTTTTGAATCGAGTTTGGCTAAAACCGATCTGAGATTTTGACCCCCTGAAACCCCTGTAAAGATAGCATCAATATCTTTTTCATCGTTGAGTAAACAAGTTACCCGCGTCCCGATTTGAGACATGACTTCGTTATCAATTCCCGAAGGTCGTTGATCGACTACGAGAAGAGTTACAAAGTATTTTCGCATTTCTCTAGCGATAGTACCAAAGATAGTTTGATTGACAATACCTGGGTCTAAAAAGCGATGCGCCTCTTCAATAGTAATCACTAATTGGTTAGGTCGGTCTAAAGGATTTTTAGTTTGTAAGAATTGATCGGCTTTTTTAACATAACTAGCATGGATGCGTCGGGTAATCATGTTAGTTGCCAACATATAGGAAAGCATATTCGATTGCGAGCCAAATTCGATAATGATATTTTTTCCCGCATCCAGTCTTTGAATTAATTGATCTATATAGTTGTGGGGACAAGCTGAACGAATATACTTGAGAGTATCAAAGCGGAGTAGTTTTCGTTGCAAAGACATAATAGAGCCTGGATGTCCTTGTTTTGACTCACAGAAAAGTTTGATGTCTTCATTGGTCATATTCAGCAAACGGACAATCCACTGTCTGCCATATTCATTAAAGAGAATATTAGCATTATCGATCGCAGCGTCGGAAAGTCCCAATTCTCTAGCAACTAATTTTAAGTCTTCGATTTCGATTTGGTCGTAACTTAAATATAATTCTTGAGCATCCCTAACACCACGACGTTTAGTTGATTCGGGGTCGAGAGTATAGATATCTACCTGTCCAGGAAATAGCTGACGTAAACCTTTAACAGTGCTGACTTGCTTTCCTTCCTTCATGGCTTCCCAGCCATACTCCGAATGCATATCAAACATCAAGTTAACCGCAGCACCTTTTTTAATTACTCCTGAAAGTAATAGACGAGTTAAAAAAGACTTTCCTGTTCCAGACTTACCAAAGATACCATTACTACGTTCGACAAAGCGATCTAAATCGATACAGATAGGAACATCCATATCCAGAGGTTCACCAATAGCAAAATTACGTCGATGGGGGTCATCTTCCCAACCAAATACCGAGCGAAAATCCCTCTCTGTAGCTTCGTAAACGGGACTAAAATGAGTGGGAATAGTTTTTACTGGTAATAGTTGCAATTCACTATTAGTATCAAAACCCAAAGAAGCTAACTTATTATTAGTCTCCTCTACAGAAAAACTTTCCTTTCTCTCCTCTGCTGTAGCAGTGGGGGTAAACATTAACATCGGTGCAATCTCAATTGTGCCATAAGTGCCACTGCCTGCTAAAACATCTCGTAAAAAACTATCTTCAATTGCAGGGGGATTTGCTAAAATGCGATCGCTTGCTGTACCTAAGCTAACATCAGTTAATAAGCAGAAAAATCGTGACCTAACCCCTTGGACAACTAAAAACTTGCCGACTCGCATATCCTCTACAGAGACATCGGGATACAATCTAACTTCTAAGCCTTTAGTTAACGAACCTTGAATAACTGAACCTAAAGGGAGATCGTTCATAAACAAATGACTAATCTTAATAATTCTTGCTATTGGGTTTATTGTGACCGATTTGGGTGAAAATGGTTAGTTTTTCCTACTAAGTTCGTAATTGAATTCAAAGTATGTAAAATTAATTTACTTAACTTTATATATTTTTATAAACCATAACAAATGAATTGATAAAAATTGTTTTTCTGGGAATTCAGACAAAATTATAATCGTAGTTAACTATACAGTTGCTATTTTCAATACCATGAATCTAATCAAGCAATGTTTTCACCGTAAGCTCTGGCAAATAATAACCGTATTATTTATGATAGTCATTTGTCATAGCTTCTTAGTCATCCCAACAGCTTTAGCTAATTCCCAGATTAAAGAAATTAAAGTTAGTTTAGGCAATAGTCAAGGAGAATTAAGGTTCTTTCCGAGTTCGCTGCAATTTGAAACAGGTCAACAGTATAAATTACTTTTAGATAATCCTAGTCCCACAAAACATTACTTTACTTCTAAAGATTTTGCTGATGCTAGTTGGACGAGAAAAGTCGAAGCAGGAAAAGTAGAAATTAAAGGAGCAATTCACGAATTAGAATTAAAACCTGGTTCAACAGCAGAATGGGTTTTAACACCAATGAAATCAGGGAAATACGAATTACATTGCTCTGTTGCAGGTCATACTGAAGCAGGAATGATCGGAAAAATTATAATTAATGATTAATGATTAATGTCTAATGTGAATTAGGAAAAGATGGATATCTTAAAGTATATTTATCTATATAATAAGAAAAATTTTCTTTTCTTGATTCACAATACATAGCCATTAATTTTAATAGTTTAATTAATAGGTATTGCTCTAATAACTAAAGTTAGAATACTGGTAGTAACTGCTACTATAATAGGAATAATTAAAGACTTTGTTCCTTTAAGGTCTACTACATCAGTAGTCAGTGTTTTTTGAGTATCTTTAAGAGCGCTTGTTGTTTTATCTACGTTTTCTACTTTTACTTTAATTTCAGCCTGACCTACTTCTAACTTATTGAGACGTTCATCTATTTTTTCTAATCGCTTATCTAACTTATTGAGTAATTCTGCTATGTCTGTTTGTATAATTGGGTTACTCATTATTTGATGCTAGCTGTTTTAATATTATCTATATGATGAGATTAGAATAATTGTACCAAAAACAATCTAAAAAAACCTACACAGCGTAATTACTTGTTACTCAAGATTAGTAATATTGTTTAAAATATCTTCTAGACTGGTTTCAATAATTGATATTAATTCTCGATCCATATATTGATAATCATCAGGAATATCTAATACAATAATTTGTGGTAATTCAAGATAGTTATATTCACTAATTATTCTTTTTTTATGTTTGTTTTCCATTACTAAAATTAAATCAGCCCAATTAATATTCTTTTCTGAAATACGTTTTATTGCACTAGCACTCGTTCCCGCAGAGCGCACATTTAACCTTATATCATGACGATAGATTGTTTCTGCTGTAGGACTACGCCATTTATTTTTAGAACAGACGAATAAAATATTTAAACGATTCATTATTGTCAATTAATATTTTTCTCTAATTGTTGCTTGATATTTATAATTTGTGTCATTAACTTTTGCTTTTCTTCTTGTTCGGTTCTAGTTATCATTTTTATTGCTAATCCTTGTTCGATATATTTTTGAGCTTTATTGTTGTTACTAGCTTCTAATTCTAATTCTGCCAAAGAAACACAAGCAGGTAAATTATCTCGATATCCAATAGATAGATTAAAATGCTGACGCGCTTGCATAATATTTTCGACTATTTTCCAGTAAAAAGTACCAAATTCATATTCGTACTTAGAGTTTTCTGATGAATCTTCTTGATACTTTATAGCTTGCCTGAAATGATGAATAATAGGATTATAAACATTACTTCTAGTTTGTTTATAATTTTTAATTTTTTCTATATGGCACTGAGCTAAATAAAGATGAGCTAAAGAGTGTGTTTTTTTTATTTTTAGTAATGGTTCTAAATATCGATCCATTGCTTTTTTCCACTGCGAAGGTCTTTTCCAAATAAGCAGTCGAGCGTAATTTAAACAAGCAAAATTGTATGTATCTTCTAGATCGTAGCCAAACTCGTCAATACAGTATCTACTGTTGTTAATAGTTCTGAGATAAATTTTTTCTGCCTTATCCAGATCTTCATATTCTCGGAAAAAATTAGCTACCAAAACTTTACTATGCCATTTACGTTTTGGTAAGTCAGAATCAGCAATAAAATCGGCTAATTTATAACAAGTTTCTATTTCTAAATAATCTTGAAAGTAAAAAATAGAGCAAGCTATTGTATGATTATTAGGATACTGTTTTAGTGCTAATTGAGATATTTGCTGTATAAATTGAGAATTATTCTTTACATGATGGTGTACTACGGGAAGAAAAGCATTCCATAAACATTGCTCTATCTTATTTTTCTGCTCTATCCATTTCCATTGAGTATTAATAATCAATTGAATATCTTCAACTAGCTTTGATTCTCTTCCAACCAATGATAAATATTTTACTCGAATATTGTTATCTTTAGTATGGCTTTCTAACCAATCGGTAATAACATAAATTGCTTTTTCTTTTTGCTTTTCTGTGCCACATTGTTGTACTAAATCTAAATATTTTTCTCGAACCCTAGTATCTTCAGGATGCGTTTCTAACCAATCATTTGTTGTAGTCAGAATATTTATTATCTGTTCTGGCGTTCCGTGTCGCTCGATCAATCCTAAATATTGGGAGCGAACATTAGTATTCTCAGGATGTGTTTCTAACCAATCATTTGTTGTAGTCAGAATATTTATTATCTGTTCTGGCGTTCCGTGTCGCTCGATCAATCCTAAATATTGGGAGCGAACATTAGTATTTTCAGAATGTTCTTGTAACCAATCAT
>NZ_LR214072.1 GCF_900659865.1 Hyella patelloides LEGE 07179 | reverse complement strand
GTAGACAGTAGCAGCACGGAAGTAGTTGATACTTTTGAAGCCGATGGCAAACGTCCCATTATGGCTAATAAATATCAGGTGGTAGGCACTTTAGATATTGATGGAGAACGTCCTATTACTCAGAAGTAATCTCCAACAGGCGATCGCAGCTTCCTGTCATGACAGATTCCCCGAATTATTTGGAACGAGTTTATTTTGTGGTTGTTCGCCTTTTTTTGATACTGGAATTCAAAATCTACCTAGGGACAGAATTCTTTTGATAATGTAGCCTTTATTGTTGATATATATTTAGTCCTCTATGAGTTAAAAATATAATATTCAAACTTGTTGTTTTCCTGAAAATATTTTGAACAAGTGTTGTTAAAAAGACCAAAAATAGTTGTTATCGGGGCTGGTTTTGCTGGGTTAAGGACTGTAAAAAAATTAGCTTTAGTTAATGCCGAAATCCTTGTAATCGATCGCAATAATTATCATACATTTATCCCCTTATTGTATCAAGTTGCTAGTGGTTTTATTCCTCCAAAAGCGATCGCTTATCCCTTAGAAAAAGCTTTGCGTTCAATACCAAATGCTCGTTTTTTACAGGCAGAAGTGCAAACAATAGATTTGGCAGCCAAAGTAATTACAACTAATATTACTAATGTTTCTTATGACTATTTGGTATTAGCCACCGGTAGTCAAGCTAAGTTTCTTGGTGTAGAAGGCGCATCCGAATATGCCTTACCCATGAAAACTTTAGATGATGCCATAAAAATACGCGATCGTATTATTAACAATTTTGAACAGGCTACAATTTGTCAAGATTTTGATTGTAGAAGACAACTTTTAACTATTGCAATTATCGGTGGTGGTGCGACGGGTGTAGAGTTAGCAGGAGCGTTAATTGAATTAGCAAAAGGCACCTTATTTAAAAATTATCCCACAATTAAGCCTCAAGAATTCAGAATAATTTTGATTCATTCAGGAGCAAGATTGCTGGCTGATTTTCCCCACAATTTAGGCGAATATACTAGCAAGCAACTGCGTCGCCGTGGGGTAAAAGTACATTTACAATCCCGTGTTTATGAAGTTTTTCCTGGGGCAATTGAGTTAGATGATGGCACAATTTTAGAAACAGCAACCACTATTTGGACAACAGGAGTAGAAGCTAACTATCCTCAACCAGAAGTAGAGCTACCCATCGCTAATAAGGAAAAAATCTGCGTTACCAATACTTTGCAATTACCCAACTATCCTGAAGTTTATGCAGTAGGAGATGTTGCATTTATCAGACACAGAGGTGAACCTTTACTAGGCATCGCTCCAGAAGCTTTACAACAAGGAACAGCTGTAGCTAAAAATCTACAACGACAGTTACAAGGGTTACCTCCTCAGCCTTTTAATTACTTCAATAAAGGAACAGCAGCCATAATTGCGCGTAATAGTGGTGTTGCCTATCTGTTAGGGCGCATCCCCTTAAAAGGATTTTTCGCTTGGTTGTTGTGGTTGGGTATTCATCTTTATTATCTACCTGGGGTGGCTAATCGTGGTGTTGTTTTAGGTAGCTGGCTTCGTGATTATCTAACCAGAAAAAGAGATATACGACAATTAGGGAAATGTCGGCAAATCCCCCAATCTCCCAACGTTAAGTTGTCAAGAAGTTTTACTGCAAGGAAGGAGTAAAAGGTAATAGGTAATAGATATTCCCTAACTTCACAATAAAACTCTTCTTCTTTATCACAATTGGTAGAACAACATGAACGATCGCAAAAAAGCAAAATTGATTTTAATTCGTCATGGTCAAAGTACTTGGAATGCGGACAATCGTTTTAGCGGTTGGGTAGATATTCCTCTTAACTCTACAGGTCGTCGTGAAGCAATGGAAGCAGCCCAAAAAATCAAAGAATATGCCATCGATGTTTGCTTTACTAGTATGTTAATGAGAGCCAAAGAAACCACGGCTATTTGTTTAACCGAAAATAGCGATCGCTGTGAAAAGAAAAGCCCTGTATTTAAGCACGATGCTGACAATCCTAATTGGCATGGTTGGGACAAATATGACGGCTATATTAAAGAAGAAATTCCCATTTATACCAGCCCCGATTTAGATGAACGTTACTATGGTGATTTGCAAGGCTATAACAAAGCAGAAATGGCAGAAGAAGTAGGTAAAGAAATAGTGCATCAATGGCGACGTTCTTTTTCTACTAGACCCCCAGGAGGCGAAAGTTTAGAAGATACAGCAGCTAGAACAATTCCTTATTTTCAAAAGCAAATCTTACCCTATTTAAAAGATGGTAATAACGTCTTGGTTTCGGCTCATGGTAACTCATTGCGTTCTATTATTATGCATCTTGACAATCTAGAAGAATCAGAAGTTCCTGGTCTAGAATTAGCCACTGGTATTCCTATTGTTTACACAGTAAATGAAGAAGGCAAAATTGTAGATAAACAAATTTTAGAATGAGAATTGAATCGATCGATCGGTCGCAGCAAGGATGAGTATTAAGGTAGGAATAGTATTGCTCACCCTACTTCCTTAATTTATGTCTAACGATAGATGGCAATATCTAACCTAGTGGGGAAGTAAAGATTAGCTTTAATTTATACAATATAGACAATTGAATTAGTTTATTAATAAATTGTTTACAATGTTGAATATTTCCCAAAAAATCATGCGTTTACTAGCCATATTTATTGGAACAACCCTAGCCAGTATTTATAGTTTACCCCTCAATGCTCAAACAAATACCGTAGCAGATAGTGGAGGTATTCTAGAAGATGTTGAAGCAGGAGAAAATCTCAACTGGGGCTTTACTAGCGAAAACGAATCTATTTCAGTAAAAGATGACATTCAAGAACTTGAAAACTACAGGATTTCTGAGTCTAGCTCTGAAGAAGATATCGAATTAATCGAAGACACGCGAAAATGGGGTAACAGAGGAGATATCGAAGACTATTCTGTTGAAGTAGAAGTTTACGATTATTGAGATTTATGTCTTTAGAGAGAAGATAATTAACCAGTAAATGCAGCATCATAAGTGCTGTTTCTTATTTTGTGGCTAGTTACAATAAAGTTCTGGATATTTAATAGTATTATATTTTTCAAAAATTAACAATATGATTCCTTCCTGGCTAGTAATTGGTATTGTTACCCTTGCTGTTCCTTTTACTCTTAATCGCTTTATTTCTAGCAGAGATTTTCGCTGGTTCAAACGTTTACGTCGTCCCGATTGGTTAACCTTTGAATCGGCAATCCCAATTATTTGGACAGTAATTTTTATTTGTGGCGCATGGTCAGCTTATAACGTCTGGGAAACCAATCCTGGCAATTTGTCTACTTGGTTATTGATGGGTTTTTACCTATTAGTAGAAATTGCAATTTCTCTTTATACCCTAGTAATGTGTAAAACCCGCAGTCTCAAAGTGGGAACAATTATCGGTGGGACTGGCTTTTTTTTAGGAGCAATTTTAGCCGTTATAGTCGCGCCAATTTCTACTACTGCATTTTGGCTATTAGTTCCTTATTTACTTTGGAGTCCAGTAGGAACTTATGTTACTTGGCAAATGATGCAGCTAAACCCCATAGATGCTTAACACAACTCGATTATTAATTATTCAGTTATCAGTACTTAACGATCGCTCTATCGCTTATCAACATAAAACTATTTTTTATTGAGATTAATTTATCAATATTAATCATCTAGCAATTTTGCCAATCTATTCAATAGCTGTTGTTCATTGTATGGTTTAGTCAAATAAGCTGAAGCTCCTAAATTCATCGCTAATTTTTGATGTTTTTCATTGCTGCGAGAAGTCAACATAATGATGGGAAGTTGTGTAAATTCGGCTCGCTCTTTGATTTCTTCGAGAACGCCATAGCCATCAAGTCGTGGCATTTCAATATCACAAATAACAGCTTGTGCTGAAAGTCCACCAAGTAATTTATCTACTGCTTCTTGTCCATCTTTTGCTTGCTCTACTCGATAACCAGCTTTTTCGAGAGTTAGACATAAATAGCGACGGACATTAATTGAGTCATCCACTACAAGAATGGTTTCGGTGGTAAATAGATTCCTGTTTAAGTGATGATTTTGATAAGAGCGATCTCGGGTAGATTTATTGCTGAGGCATTCTTCTATTAAGATGATGGGATCGATTAGAGGAATAACTTTTCCATCTCCAAAAACCATAGAACTAATAATTCCTGAAGGTAAAGGAATAGGGCTATCAATTAGTCTCATGGTAGATTCCTGCTCATGCCAAAAACGACTAATTCGCAATGCTGCAAATGTTTTACCATCTTTGATTAATATAGCCATAGGTCGATCTATGGCAGGATTTTCCGTTAAACCAAAACTGTTATGAACACGATGATAAACTAAAGTTTTTTCTATCTCAACTAAAGGAATTTCTGTCTGATTCCAAGGTATATATTTATTGTCTTCTGAGATTTTTACTTTTTCTAATTCTAGGGGTACAATCTCTCTGATACTATTGGCAGGAATAGCTAAAATAATACCAGCCTGCTCAATAATTGCTACTCTTAAGATAGATAAGGTAAAAGGAATTCTGAGAGTAAATGTTGTACCTTCACCTGGCTTGGTTTCGACCCGAACATTACCACGAATCTCTTCGAGATTAGTCCGAACAACATCCATACCGACTCCTCTACCTGAAAGTTCTGTGGCTTGCTTTGCAGTACTAAATCCAGGGTCGAAAATAAAGTCAAGTAGATCGGCTTCTGGAATTTGGGTAACTTCAGATTGAGGAATACCCATCTGACAAACACGATCGCGAATTTTATCAAGAGAAATCCCCCCACCATCATCGCTAACGGTAATGATGGTATAAGTACCTCGACTGTTTGCTTGAATCGTAATTGTCCCTGATGGGGGTTTACCAGCAGCTATTCTGGTTTCAGTGTCTTCTATGCCATGGTCAAAAGCATTACGCAACAGATGCATCAAGGGATCGCTAAGAGCCTCAATAATGGAGCGGTCTAAAAGGCTGTTTTCGCCGATAATTTTGAGGTCAACCTGTTTATTAAACTGAATATTCAGATCGCGAATTACTCTGGGAAAACGTTTGACCACTTCTGCAAAGGGTAACATTTGAGTTCGCGTAACGTTACCTTGCATTGATTTAGTTGTATAGTCAAGGTTACGAACTGCTTGGCTAATCTCTTGCAATCCTAATTCGATATCTGTGGAGACTTCTTGTAGTTGAACAATGGTTTCTATTTGTTCTTGACAGATAAGATGAACGTCACTGTAGCGATCCATCTCTAGAGTATCAAAGCGATCGCTGTATGTTTGGGCTTTACCCAGATCGCTCTTTAGTTTGTCTTTTAGCAAATCATGGTTGCTGGTTAAAGAATTAACAGAGTTTTGTACCGCCTGTTGTTGGTCGGTGGAGAGTAATCCTTCTATGGAAGCGCGATCGTACCATTGTTTTAACTGAGTATTAGAACGTTCTATTTGAATCATTCGCTGATTCATCAAGGACATGACGTTTTGCAACTGTTTCAATCGTAGACCAATGGTATTGCGGTCTAAGATTAATTGTTCAAAAAGACTATTAAATTGTTTTAGTTGGGAAACTGGTACTCTTACCATCTTGTCTACAAAGTTCTTTTTCTGTGGCGATAAGAAGTTGGTAGAACTATTGGTTGTTGTTTGCTGTTTTTTCTCTATGACATCAGCATCAATCTCAAAAGCCGATTGTAACTGATTCAGTTCGGCAAAATCCTGTTCTAGAAGGTCGAAATCTGTCTCGATCTTTGGTTCTTCTTGTGAATCTATGACATCAGCATCAATCTCAAAAGCCGATTGTAACTGATTCAGTTCGGCAAAATCCTGTTCTAGAAGGTCGAAATCTGTCTCGATCTTTGGTTCTTCTTGTGAATCTATGACATCAGCATCAATCTCAAAAGCCGATTGTAACTGATTCAGTTCGGCAAAATCCTGTTCTAGAGGGTCGAAATCTGCTTCTATTGCTTCAGGTGAATCTGTGACAGCAGCATCAATCTCAAAAGTCGATTGCAACCCATTCAGTTCGGCAAAATCCTGTTCTAGAGGGTCGAAATCTGATTCTATTGCTTCAGGTGAATCTGTGACAGCAGCATCAATCTCAAAAGTCGATTGCAACCCATTCAGTTCGAGAAAAATAAAATTATGTTCTAAAGGAGCGAAATTGGTCTGGCTCTTCGGTTCTTCAGGTGAATCTATCAATCTCAAAAGTCGATTGCAACCCATTCAGTTCGAGAAAAATAAAATTATGTTCTAAAGGAGCGAAATTGGTCTGGCTCTTCGGTTCTTCAGGTGACTCTGTGACAGTAGCATCAATCTCAAAAGCCGATTGTAACTGACTCGCTTCGGCAAAATCTTGTTCGACAAGCTCGAAATCTGCTTCTATTGCTTCAGGTGAATCTATGGCATCAGCATCAATCTCAAAAGCCGATTGTAACTGACTCGCTTCGGCAAAATCCTGTTCGACAAGCTCGAAATCTGCTTCTATTGCTTCAGGTGAATCTATGACAGTAGCATCAATTTCAAAAGCCGATTGTAACTGACTCGCTTCGGCAAAATCTTGTTCGACAAGCTCGAAATCTGCTTCTATTGCTTCAGGTGAATCTATGGCATCAGCATCAATTTCAAAAGCCGATTGTAACTGACTCGCTTCGGCAAAATCTTGTTCGACAAGCTCGAAATCTGCTTCTATTGCTTCTTCTGTGGGTGTGAACGGTAAATCACTCAAATCCAGAAAATTATTTTCTGGGAAATCAATATTATTATGTCTGTTTTCTGTTTCTGATGCGAGTTTTTCCCTTCCTTCCAGACAAGAAGGTAATTTTTCAATCCGTCCTCGTAAAACCAAAGCGTGCGATCGCCTCCAAGCTTTTAAAGCCTGCTCTGCTAAAGGCGCAATTTCTGAAGGGGAAAGGCTTCGTGCCTCTTTTTGAATAGACTGACAGAGTTGTATGAAGGGTTCAAGACTTGCCATTTTGCCAAAACCGATTAGTTCTTGGGCAGTTTTGGTTAATTCTTGAGAGAGTTCGGCAATTTCTAATTCTTTTGATTTGGTTTCAAAGCGATCTAAAACTGCATCAACACCTTCTTCAAAGATTAATACAGCAGGATCGACCTCTTCATCTTGTGCTAACAAGGCATTTTCGTCTGCATCTTCTAAATCACCTAGTTTTTGGTGTAGTTTTGGAAAAATTGGTTGTGTGCGTTCATTTAACTCTGATTTTGTAACTTTTACTCCTTTTTGATTTAATTTGCTAACATCTCGTAAGAGATCTACACCTTGCAACAAGAGAGTTTCCACTTCTGTTGTAATTTGACTCGAACTGTAGCGAACCCGCAAAATTTTAAAAAAATCTTCTAAACAATGGGCAATTCCACTCAAAGTATCAAAACCCATCATCGCAGCACCGCCTTTAATAGAATGAGCAGAGCGCAAGATCAAGTCTACTTTTTGACTATCCACCACAGCATCAGCTAATCCTATAAGATTAGACTCCATGAGATCAAAATATTCTTCAGCCTCATCGAGAAAATTCAGGCGAATTTGTTGTTCTGTATCCATACCAAATTTACGAATAATAAATGATGAATGATTAATCCGCTACTTTAAACTGAGCTACGGTAGACTCTAGATTTTTGGCTACTTGAGCAGTCTGGGAAATTGATTTTGCTACCTTTTTAGAAGACTTAGAAGTAGTTTCCGATACCCGAGCAATTTTTTGCATCAAGCTAGTAATATCTTGAGAAGTATCCGCCTGAGATAATGCACTTTGAGAAATAGATCGCATCAATTGGTTAATTTTCTGTGATTTTGTCAGTACCAAGCTCAAGCTTTGTTTAGTTGATTCCACTAGGCGTGTCGAGTCTACTACTTGGGCTGTACCTGATTCCATTGCTTGAGAGACTTCTAGGGTTGCTGATTGGATTGTGGAGACAATGTTGGCAATTTCTTTAGTTGCTGCTGCCGATTGTTCTGCCAATGCACCGACTTGTTCTG
>NZ_LR214071.1 GCF_900659865.1 Hyella patelloides LEGE 07179 | reverse complement strand
CTAATGGTTGGGAAGAAATAACTACTCCTGCTGCATGAACACCAAAGGTTTTATTAGTTCCTTCAATGCGAATTGCCATATCGATCCAATGCTTAACACTTATTGTGCCGACTTCTTCTTTTTTGTCATCATAGGTTTTAACTATTTCACTGTCATAGGCTTTTTTAAACTCAGGATCGGGGCTATCTTCTGAGATCATTACTTTTAGTTTTGCAGGTTTTCCACGGGCTACAGGAATTAATTTTGCTAGGCGATCTGCATCACCATAACTTACTCCTAACACTCTACCGACATCTTTTAATACAGACTTTGATGTTAGGCGGTTGAAAGTGATAATTTGCGCTACATTACTTGCACCATACTTTTCTGTAACATACTCGATCATTTCGTCTCTTCTTTCGATACAAAAATCAGTATCAACATCAGGCATAGATTTTCTTTCTGGGTTGAGAAAACGCTCGAATAACAAGCCATGATGCACAGGATCGATATTGGTTATTTTTAAGGCATAAGCAACTAAAGAACCTGCTGCACTTCCTCTTCCTGGCCCTACAGGAATGCTTCTATCTCTAGCGTGTTTAATATAGTCCCAAACTACTAAAAAGTAAGTAGAAAAACCTTTTTCTTGCATTACTTTTAGCTCGGAAAGCAATCTTTTTTTGTATTCTGGAGATACTTCTGAATGATGGCGACATTTGAGTCTTTCTATTAATCCCTGCCAGGTAATTTCTTCTAAATAACTATCAGCCGTATGTCCTGAAGGTACTATATAATCAGGAATGCGCGGTTCATCAAATATATTGTAAGGTTTAATTTTATCTGCTACTTCTACAGTATTATTAATCGCTTCTTCTATTATTTCATCTTCTAAATGATCGCGAAATAGTAACTTCATTTCATCAGCAGATTTTAAATATTCTGTACCAGAATAGCGGAGGCGTTTTTCATCAGTGATGCGTTTTCCTGTGAGTATACACAATAGTGCGTCGTGGGATTCTACATCGTAACAAGAGATAAAATGGGAATCGTTGGTAGCAACAATTTTAATATCTAATTCTTTGGCGATTTCAACTAATTCTATATTAACTATTCTGTCTTCTTGTGAACCATGATCTTGAATTTCTAAATAATAATCTTCACCAAAAACATCTTTATACCATTTGGCAACTTTACGTGCTTCTGCTAAATCTCCTGATAAAATTCTTTGGGGTACTTCTCCTCCTAAACAAGCACTGGTAACAATCAGCCCTTCGTGATATTTTTCTAATAGTTCTTTGTTAATGCAAGGACGAGCAAAAATACCTTTTCCTTGATAACCTTGCAAATGGGAAATCGTAGTAAGCTTGACTAAATTTTTATAGCCTTGGGTATCTTTTGCTAAAACAACTTGATGATATTTCTTATATTTCTTTTTGGTTTTACTGTAGTCAATATCCCCATTAATAACGTACATCTCGTTACCAATAATGGGTTTAATACCTTTCTTTTTACAGGTTTTAATTAACTCGATCGCACCATACATTACACCATGATCGGTAAGTGCGATCGCTGGCATATCCAATTCTAACGCCCGATCTATCAAAGGATTTATCTGAGATGCGCCGTCTAAAAGGCTGTAATCACTATGAATGTGTAAACCAACGAAGGACATAAAATAATTATTAGGTAAACAGTGAATAGTAAGTAGATATTAATTATTAACGATTTACTCTGTTATAGGTATAAAGAGTAAGAATATTTAAGATTGAGAGTGAAGGGTAACAGGGCGATCATCATATTGTACAAGTAAGTTCGGGAGGTAAAGATTATCTACTTATTTCAAAGTACAAAGTATGAGTTGGGCTAAACTCTGTTGGGATTTGAGCTTTACCGAAAAAGTAGAGCTTAGTAAACTATTGCCAAAGATTAATCATTCTTATCAAATTGTATTGGAATGGGAAGAATATTGCCCAAGAGAAGGAAAGACATTCTTTTTATGGCAACCGCCCCATTCAGAATTAAATGGATGGTTTGATGGACGACCTTCGGAAATATTGAAAAGTTATGTATTGCAAGGAACTATTACAAATTACTCTTTGTATAGTCGTGAATTCAATTTTTATGTGGAAAAAATTACTCCACTGACCAAAATTTTTGATGAGGTTAAAGAGGTAAACAAATCACCCCTGCCATCAGGTCTTAGACCGAGTCTTTTTGGATATACTTCATACATATCGTGGGAAGAGTCACGCAATCTTTTGAAAGCACAAGTAGGTTCTTATTTATATCTATCTGGTGCTATACCTGAAACCGATCTTGAAGCTATATTCTCCCTAAAATATGGAAAATTGTATTTGCATTATTCAGCTTACTTGCCTCCTTCTGCTTCTGAGACGCTTATTACTAGATACCGTCTAAATGAAAAAGAAGATCGTATTTTCAAAGCTCTTTTTGATAGGGCTGAAGAAATGCATGAGCCAGAAGTTAAAAACCTGTCGGAGCATCAAGTTCAAGGTGCAGAATATTGGTAATTAAACAAAATTTTCTACTTTCCTAAAGTTAAAAACCTACTAGACAACGAACAAAATGCGATCGCTCTTTAAATCAAACCGATTAAGTTACAAGCCTTAAAATAGTAATCAAAGACATTGAGTAGACAAGAAAAATGGAAGCGATTTCCGTACCCAAGGGATTTAAGGTAACTCCAGAGCAATTCGAGCAACTAGCATACGCCGAACAATTAGCTCGCATGGAGTTAACCAAAGATGGAGAATTAATTGTTATGAGTCCCACTGGTGGTGAAGCAGGGAGAAAAAATTTCAACTTATACTTGGATTTGGGAAATTGGAATCGTCAAAAAAAACTTGGAGAAGCTTTTGATTCTTCAACCATTTTTGTTTTACCCAACGGTGCGAGAAGAAGTCCCGATGTTAGTTGGATTAAAGCAGAGAGATGGAACAGCTTAACTCTAAAAGAAAAAGAAGGTTTCCCTCCCATCGTTCCTGATTTTGTGATTGAGCTTGTTAGTCCTAGCGATCTTAAAAATCAACGCTATGAAGACTTACGGGCAAAAATGCAGGAATATATCAGTAATGGCGTTAGACTTGGTTGGTTAATCGAACCAGCAGCAAAAACAGTGGAAATATATCGTATCGGAAAACAGGTAGAGATTCTAGATAATCCTCAAACTTTATCGGGAGAAGATATTTTACCAGGATTTATCTTAGATTTGAGTGAGATTTTTTAGATAATTGATTCTGCGATTGCGGTTATAAATTAATAATGTTTCCTTGTTGTTCGAGGGAGGTGGTTAAGGCTCGTAACACTTTAACTAACTCTGCGCCTACTTTTCCAGAAGAGAAATTGTCTTGTTTGTTTGCTAAAATATTTTGAATAAAGCGATCGCATACTTGACTTAAAGGTTCATTTTTCTCTACATCTATTGCCCTGCGAGATTGTCCTTGAGGGATAAAATTTTCTCCTTCTTGAGCAAAGTATCCTTGTTGAATGGTTAAGGGGGTTTCCTGAGCCATTTCATCAAAGATTAGTGTCCCCTGACTACCCACTACACACAAACGACGCTGCTTATCAGGGTTTAACCAACACAAATGAATATGAGTTTGAAAACCACTGGGATAGTAAAGAGTTACCCACACCATATCGGCTAAACCTGGTTGCGATGAAATAGGCATAACACTATTTTTTTGTAACCAAGTTTGTCCCTTCGCTTGTACTTGAATAGGGCTTTCTCCTAACCAATAGTTAAAAATAGCGATATCATGAATTGCTAAGTCCCATAATGCATCAACATCCTGACGTACAGGACTTAAATGAGTGCGAGTTGCATAACCATAGCGTAAGTCTCCTAATTCTTTGGCTGCGATGATTTCCTGACCTTTGGTGACAGTGGAGTTAAATAGATAAGTATGGTCTACTAATAGCTGTAAATTTTTACTCCTGGCTAATTCTGTTAATTCTAAGCACTCTGCGGGATCGAGAGTGAGAGGTTTTTCCGCTAAAACATGATAACCAGATTGCAAAGCATCCTGAATAATACTGTAATGAGTCGTTGCAGGAGTCGCAACCACCACCGCATCTAAATTAGTTAACCGTTTAACCTTTTCCCAATGAGTAGTTAATAAGACTTTATTGGAGTTTAAATCAAATCTTTCCTGACAGCGAGTTAAGCTATCTTCGTAGCTATCTACTACTGCTATTAATTCTGTTTGGGGATGTTCTAAAAAGTTTCGCACAAAATGAACACCCCAGCGTCCTACTCCTAAAACAGCAACTCCCAGTTTCATAATTTCATTGCGATTGATTTCTATATTGAAAAATCGTCCCTATTATTACTTGTCTATATCTAGGATATTTTACTTACGTAAATTGATAAATATTAAACGATCTTAGTTCTCCACATCTTAATAGTACAGTCACGACTGCCACTGATAATAGTTTTTCTATCTGGTGTAATAGCTAAAGCTGAAACAGCACTTTTATGATCTTGTAAAGTATCTATTAAAATACCCATTTCTATATTCCATAATTTAATACTTGTATCCCAGCTACCGCTAATTAAAGTCTTATTATCAGTACTAAAAGTTAAAGTAGAAATGCGATCTTGATGTCCAATTAGAATATTATGTCTTTGACCAGTTTCTAAATTCCAAATTTGAATTTGACAGTTAATTTGCCCTACTGCTAAATATTTACCATTAGGACTAAATGCTAAACTAAAAACTCCTGAATCACCTCGTAAAGAAAGAATAACTTTACCTGTTTTTATTGCTCTAATTCTTAACTGTCTTTCCAAACCGCCGTTACAAAAATATCCTTGACGTTCATTAAGTGCTAGACAAGTAATATCAGCCGATTTACAAGCAATGTTTTTGATTTGTGTTCCTCGATCTAAATCCCAAATCTTAATCAGATTGTCTGCACCAGCACTAATTAAAGTGTTAGTACGGGAATCTAAAGCAACTGCAATTATCTCTTGAAAATGTTGAGAAAATTTATTACTAAGAGTTGTTAATGCTTTTTTTTGTTCTAAGTTCCAAAAGCGAATTGTACGATCTTGATTGCCAGTAATTAAAATTTTATCACTACTACTTAAAGTTAAACTGTTAATCGCCACAGAATTGCCTTTTAAAGTTGCCATAACTCGTCCTGTAGAAGTACGCCATAACTTAATATTTCCATCATGACTACTACTTACAAAAAATTGATTATTTTGACTAGTAATAATAGAAGATACTGTTTTTCTGTGAGCTAGTAACGTCTGCCAACATTGCCAATATTGATTATATTGTATATTGCTAGTATTGGAATAATTATAGTTATTTACCTTTTCCTTTTCTGCTGGTTGAGTTTTTTGTTTTAACTTAAGACCAGCCACCATTCTAAAGTCACTATTAGCACGCAACTCATAACCTAACTTGGAAAGAATAAAGCCTCGATACTGATAAGCTTTTAGATAATCATGGTCTAATTTTATAGCACGGGAAAATTCTGCGATCGCATCTTCATATTGTTCAGTCTCAGCAAATTCTACTCCTCTTTGATAATGAATTTCTGGGGCATTTTTTGTAGTTTGTACTCTATAATTACTACTAACATTTGTTCTATTACTAACAGTTTGCTCTTGAGGTATATAGTTTTTTAAAACCTCGTAAGCTTGATTGATTTTTTGAATTTCCTGTTGCGCTTTATCTCGTAGTTGTGGTTGGTTAACAAAGCGATCGGGATGCCATTTCTTTGCTAAACTGCGATAAGCTTGTTTGACCTCTGCGGAGGTTGCTGTTATTTCTAAACCTAAAACTTTATAATATTGAGCAAACTCGTTCATTTATTGATTTATCAACTAATCGCTGGTTATTCTCTATCGTAGTCTGACAAACTAAATTAAGAATGACAGCGATCACGCAGTGCCAGGCTCCGCCCGATCGCGATCTGAGAGAATTCCCAAAGTACAGAAATCTAGTCTAACATTTTGATTTTTGTTGGTTGTTAACTGATGCCTACTTTATCAGTATGGTAATCATAACTATAGTGACACCAGTAATAACTATGACTCAGTGAAATCTTTGATGTTAAAGTAATATCTATATGAATATTGAACAAGCAAGACAGCAAGCACAAGATGAAAATACTACACCAGAAACATTAACAGAATTAGCGAGAAGTGAAGATCGAGTAACTCGTCAATATGTAGCAGCAAATCCTAATACTCCCATAAAAGTATTAGAAAAATTAGGTCAAGAATTTCCTGATGACATTACAGCTAATTCTATCTTTGATTTGTTGTTATTAGAGAATCCTGAAAGCAAATTTATTAAATTATCTTTAGCAAGAAGTTCTCATACTTTAGAGAAAACATTAGAAAAGCTAGCAACAGAAGAAAACCAGGACAGAGACATACTCACAGCAATTGCTAAAAATCCTAATACCTCAGAAGAAATCTTAGATAAGTTAATTGTTAATAGATCCTATTTTGTATGTAGAGCAGTAATAAATAATCCTAAAACAGCTACGAAAACCCTAGACAAACTAGCTAGTTATCGAGAGATAAGGGGGGGAATTCACAAGGTAGTCTTAAAACATCCCAATATTTCTCAGACTGCTGTTGCAATTATAGAATTTATGAATGAAAGTAATAATACTCCTCATCATATTTTAGAAAAATTAGCTAATAACCAAGACTATTATACTCGTGCGTTAGTAGCTCGGCATCCCAATATTTCCATCGATCTTCTAAATAAACTCAGCTTAGATAGTAACGAAGATGTCCGAAAATATGTTGTCAAAAACATAAAAACATCCCAAGATATTCTGGAGCGATTAGTTCAAGATAGCTCTCGTTTTGTACGTGCTGCAATTGCTCAACGCTCTGATATATCTGAAAAAATAATAGCTATTTTGTCCCAAGATAGTTCTTTTTATATTCGACGACAGCTAGCCATGAATCCTTGTATTCCACTTAATATTTTAAAGACATTAATTAAAGATAGTCATCCTTTGATGTTATTTGATATTTTGACTATATTAACTCAAGATCGTGACTCTTATATTCATATCGGCTTTCCTAAAAACATTAATGTAACATTAGAAACTTTAGAAACAGAAATTGTCAAAAATTTAGCAACAAGTTCAGACCATTTGGTTCGTCAAGGAGTTGCCGAAATACATCAAACACCAGTTAATATTTTAGATCGACTCAAAACTGATGAAAATAAATATGTTCGCGAAAGAATCGCCAGAAATAAAAATATATCTTTAGAAATTATCGAATATTTATCCACTGACTCTATACATACTGTACGCCAAGGAATAGCAGAAAATACTCGAACAACTGCAATCATTTTAGATAAATTAAAAACAGATTGTAGCAAATATGTTCGTCAAGCTGTTACTGAAAACCCCAATACTTCATCAGATACATTAAGAGAATTATTAAAAGATCGAGAAAAAAGTATTGCTAAAAATGCCAAAAATAATTTAGAAAATAGACAACAAGCTCATACTCCCTTCCCGATGTAAGATTAGGTAAATAGTGAAGCAAACACCAATGAATCAAATAAAAGCTTTGCAAAATAAGCCTTTTGATGCCAAACAGTGGCAGAAACTTTACTACCACCATCCGCAACAGTTAATTCAGTTCTTTGCTTCTAATCAATTCCTCTCAGCTCAACAAGTTCAGAATACGCTCAATTATATATTCTCATTGCCTACCTAATCTTTTATTGGGAAGGGAGTAAAAGAGAGGATAGTCTATAACCGCTCTCAAGATCGGAATTTGACCAAAGACAAATCATCTTAACTTGTCACCATTACCTATTACCTCACCCATAAAATTACATTAACTATTACGAAGTCAGAGGAAGCCCCGTCGTGACGGGAGTGCGCGACGGCGAAGCCGAGTCCTTTAGGGCGTTCTCATGTCGCGAGGCAACCTCGCCAGGGGTGGATAGGGGGGACTTTTCTGGTTTGATGTTTGGCTGACCACAGTTGATTGCGGTCTGTTGAAGTCCCCCCATCCCCGCG
>NZ_LR214070.1 GCF_900659865.1 Hyella patelloides LEGE 07179 | reverse complement strand
TTATACGGATAGCTCTGCCAATTAATCTCCTTTTTGGGAGGTTTAGTGGCAGTTTTTTCACAGGTGTAGTTATACCAATTTCCTAAACTTAGACTACACTTAAAGAGAAAGGGATAAAAGCGATCGCCCTATGAATTGCTTTTTCAGTTACTTCTCCATAAGTCACTCTTTGGTAATCCCTTAGTTTTAGTTCTTCTTTTAGGTGAAAAGCGATTGCTTCTCCTTCTCGGTCTGGGTCAGTTGCTATAACTACCAAGGATGCCGATTTCACCAGTTGTTTTAGCTGCTTGAGATTCTGCTTTGTTCTACTGTCGTTAATAGAGTAACGACAAATTACGCGATCGCCTACTATGTCGAAACCTAATTTGCCGTCCCCATCTTTAGCAAGCTGACGGACGTGACCGAAACTTGCTCTGACAATCCAATCTTTGCCGATAAATTTTTGAATTGTTCGGGCTTTTTTGGGAGATTCAACTATTAATAATTTTGTCATAGCAATTACATCAATTAAAGCTAATCTTGTGGAAAATTAGAGTACCTATTGCAAATTCAATAATTAAGGAAGGCAAGAATAGGTGTTATGAGATTTTGAGCTTAGAGACGAAGCATGAGAATATAACTACTAGTGAAATATTAGTTGTTACTAAGGCATAAATAGTCGAACTTACCGCTAGACTTCCAAGAGCTAAATTTGACCTACTCCCAGCTATAAATAGACTGGGATTCGAGGCTCAAGCAGAGATAGCTGTCTGAGACAGACTGACATCTCCTAACCTCAGAGTTGAAGCCCCAACTCTTAAAATATTAATCGAGCTATTAGAGTCCCTTCCATGTTTAGTATTACATGAAGGACAAACCCAATAACGTTCAGCTAATCCTAATTTATCAATAACAAAATTACATTCTGAGCAAGTTTTAGTACTCGGATACCATCGATCGATATAGCCTACAAACTTACCTTTTTTCTCTGCAACAAATTCTAATATATTAAGAAATTGCTGCATCGCTAAATCACCTATTTTACGACCCCATAAACGCTGCATCCCTCTCAAATTGAGAGTTTCAAAATAGAGATAATCAAACCTTTCTGTTAACTCATGTGCTAGTTTCCAGAACCAGTCAGTACGACGATTAACTACTTTTTCGTGTACTCTGACTAAATTCTTTCTGGCTTTTTCTCTATTATTTGAACGTTTCTTTTTAGTCGAATGGTTACGGCTAGCTATTTTTAATTCTTTAAGGGATTGTTTTAAAAATAGTGGTGATTTTACTTCTGTATTATCAGAGCAAGAAAGAAAAACTTTTAAGCCAAAATCAAAACCTGCGCTCTTACCCGACATGGTTGAGACTTGACGATCTACAAAATCTGTCACCACAAAAATAAACAATTCCCCTAAAGGATTACGCTTGATAGTAACAGTTTTTATCTTTCCTTTTATCTCTCTACTTTTCCAGATTTTATAAATTCTTTTTCCTATTTTTAATTGATTGTCATCTAAAAATTTATAGCCAGCCTGTTTAAGAGTAAATGATTTGTACTTGATTCTTTTCTTAAAATTTGGCGGTCTTACCCCCTTTTTATGATGTTTGAAAAATAAGTCATAAGCTCTATCAATTCTTTGAATAATATCCTGTGTTGCTTGTGAACCAACTAATAGCCAGTACTCATTTTTTTTTCTTAGCTTGGCTATATGTTTCATTAGCTTATTTTTATTCAAATGTTTACCAAATAAACGATAATAACGCTTATGCAAGGCAATACAGTGATTATATATACTGCTGGCAGCGTTTATCGCACGGTGTAGGTGCTTATTTCGTTTATGCTGATAGAGTTTAAATTGATAAGTCTTCATGTGTAGAATGATATCATATTTGTAGATAAAAATAAAGTATCAACATGAAGAAAATTTATAAACATTACAATCATGCTGTTGGATTGGCAACAGTTCATTTGGTATGGATACCATGCAGAAGACGAAAAGTATTCGCTAAAAATGAAGCTCTAAAACTTCGATGTATTGAGATTTTTCAATCTGTTGCTAATGAGAAAAAATGGGTTATTAAAGCCTTGGAAGTTGCACCAGATCATATACATATGCTAGTTGAGTATGACCCTCATCATTCTATTTCTCAGGTAGTTAAGGCTTTTAAAGGTAGAACCTCTCGATATCTTAGACAAGAGTTTCCAGAGTTATTGAAATTACCTTCTCTTTGGACTCATTCTTATATGTTTGATACCACGGGAAAGGTTAGTACTCAGATAATACTGGAATATATTAATGACCCTCATCATGGATGACTGCCAGATAAATCTGGCTATTCGCTTATATCCGTGCAATAAATTGGCACGGCTTTACGCATCACGAAAGGTAATCCCCTCCGTATTTTTTACTGCTTCGATCCCAAACGTGATGTCATTCTATTAATTGGAGGTGATAAAACTGGCGATCCGCGTTTCTATCAAAAAATGATTCCTCTTGCCGACCGACTTTATGACCTCTATCTAATTGAAATTCAAGGAGAAGGACTTATATAACATGAGCGGACATCAACCTTTTTCTCAACTGACTGCTGGTTTTTCACCATCTAGAAAAGCTAAAATTGCAGCCCATACAGAACAACTCAAATCCCAAATGGCTCTCGATGAAATTCGTCATGCCGTCTCTCTGACTCAAGATGAATTAGCATCCAAGCTTAACGTCAAACAGCCTGCCATTTCTCGCCTCGAAAAGCGTAGCGATATGTACATTTCTCATCTGAGAGAAGTCATTGAAGCTATGGGTGGTAAATTGGAAATTACTGCTAATTTTGGCGATCGCAAAGTGAAAATTACCAACTTCGACTTTATTCAAAAATAAACAATCATTCAAATGACCTCAATCCGTCACTGTTCTTTCTTAATCCCCAAAGGACAAAATATAGCTAGCATATTTAAGATATATATCCTAAGATAGGGATATCTTAAATATGCCGTCTCAGCTACGTTTACTGAAGTTTAAATGCCACGCACTTCCCAACCCATTCTTCCCGAATCACAGTTGATTAACAGTTGCCAAACTGAAATCGATCGCCATAGCTGGCAGACTGTTAGAAATCAAATTATCGAGCTATACGAGCAACGGCTGCAAGATTATTTCCAAAATAGAGGTCTTTCTCTCGATGAAATCTCTAAAAAGCGTTTGAAGAGACTCAGCGAAAACGAAATCTTAACTTTGTCTCTCTGTTTTTTAACCCGTATCATTGAACTCCATCAACAGGGGCAAGATACGGAAGAGACAATTCGTCAACTCTGTCAAGATGAAACCGAACTTTTAGAGCGGGGCTATCCTAAACCTACTATCGCTAAAAATCATCATCCTCTTTATATTAATCTCGTCCGTGATGCGATCTCGGCAGAGCCGAGCCGTTCCACGATCGCTACCCACCAGCTAGTTCTCAACCAGCAAAATTCTTGGTTGATTGCAGTTCCCAACAAAGATACGGGAGAACTAGAAGAGATTTCCATTCATTACGTTCAGATGTATCTTAAATACGATACTCCTTTCTATGTCAATTTGAGGCGGTCTACTACTGCTAACAACAACATCAAGCAAGAGCATCCTCAACCCGTTCGACTTGATCCCTATCTCGAAACCGTTCGACAACTACTAAATAGTAACTCTTATACTGAATTAGCTACCGCTATTGCTGCTGCTTCTGGTCGTCGCTTTACTGAAATTGTCAAGGGTTCTTTCTCTCTTCCTCCTAATTCAGCCTATCCTTATGAATATCTTTTTGAAGGTCAGTTGAAAAAAAAGAATCAAGCTCCTGCTTATCTTCCCTATTCTATCGTTCCTGCTTCTCAACTCCTAGAGGCGATCGCTCGTTTTCGTTCTTTGCCTAAAATTCAACCTTTATTGTCTGCCACCAGTACCAAGATTAACCAATCGATTAATCCTGCGGTTAAATATCAGGTCGAAAAACATTTTCAACACCCTGGTATCGTTCGGGTTCTGAAGCGCGAGAGGGGCGTGACCGTTCAAAATTTGCGTGGCATTTACGGCGAGATTGCTACTCACTTTTTCTGTCCCCACCGCGCTTCTTTCCATCGTTTTTTGTCTTTACGCTTGGGACACTTAATTGGTGATGAAGCGGTTGCCTCTCCTAATTCTCCTTCTACCGAACATTACTTTCATTATTATCTGGTGGATGAGGAGGGTAAACAAATTGATTCAATGGGAGTGCTACTCGATAAATCGGGTTCAGAGGAGCTTTCTTCTGGTGAAAACCCACAACCGCAGACCACAACGGGAGCAGTCGGGGAACGAGTGACGAACGATCCACGAACTATCGTTCATACTCGCGCTTCTACTAAAGAGCGTTTCAACCACTTTCGAGGCAAAGATATGACTGAAAATGATACTTTAATTACCCTCATGAACAAGGCTGAAAAAGCTGAGGTATTGGAACAAGAGTTGAAGAATGCTCGTGCTTTGATTTCTTCAGTAGAAGCTCAATTAGATTCTTCTATCCCTGAATCATACGTCAAACTAGATAGTTCCTCAATAGCAGGGGACAACCCTGAGTCAACACCTAGCCCTAATTCAAATAGCAGCTTCTCAACTTCGGGTGAACCACACTCTATTGTAGAAAATAATACGAATGATGCCGTACTGCTGTTGGTCAGGTCGATGTCTCAATTAACTAATAAGCTGGAGCTTTTCTTAGACCGTCAGATCATTGAGACACCTCCATCTTCTGCCGATCCCGATAATTTACCGCCCTCAGAACCAAAAGAGCCTGTTGACCAACACAATTCTGTTGCCGATACAATCGCTCTTCTCAATCGTGCCATCGATACTATTATGGCTCACAACGATCGCGCCTTAACCAAAGCGGACAAGTGGTACATCGGCATTAATCCTCTCAAGGACATTATCAATTCTCAAGTCACCATCTCTCGTGTAGTTAAACGGCGCAAGGCTGAAATTAACGCTCATCACCAAAAACACCACCTCGACAGGTATCACAATGGTAACTTTCATCGCGAACAGGGCTACACCGATTTTTTTGACTTTGATTGATTTTTAACTGAAATTCACACTCCTGGGCAAAAATAACACTAGCAACTGACGCGATCTCTCTTTTTTCAGGTCAAGAAGAGGGGACACCCCTTGGGACAACCGATGGGACAACCTCTATCCCTTGCTTTATCTAGGTTGTCCCATCCCTTATCTAATAGGGTTTCTGGGTTGTCCAGGAGGTTGTCCTCTCCTTGTCCTGCTAGTTGTCCCCATTTAAAATCATCTCCAGTTACTGCGGAGACGAGTTGATACTCGGACATCCTTAGCAGTTTTCTTCAACAGATAATTATTTGACTCTTCTTTAACCTTGTCCAAAGATTGCTTTTTGACTTGAGATTTTAAATCTGAGTTGGTTAGGGAGAGCTTTTCTCTAATTTCCGATGATGATGTGGCAGTTGAAGAAAGCAAAATTTAATAAAGTAGGTTATCTTTATTTTTCTCTAGCTTTTTAAAAGAGTTGTCCTGGTTGTCCCATCCCTTATATAATAGGCTTTTCAGGTTGTCCCCTTGGTTGTCCCCCAGTTGTCCGCTCTGGTTGTCCCCATTTCAAATCATCTCCAATTACCGCAACGAGTTGACAATTGCTCTATTACCATCACTTCTGATTTAATACCTTAATACAAAAATTCTTTAGCTAAAAAGCTAAAAAGCTAATTTTATTGACTAACTAAATTACCTGATATATAACTGAGCAAAAGCTTAATTATTTTTCGTAATGGCTACGACAATTGCAATTACCAGTCTCTCTGGAGGTCAAGGTAAGTCTACTCTCAGTTTATTTTTAGCCCGAAGACTCTCAAAAGAAGCCCCCACTTTAGCTATTGATACCGACCCCCAACACAATTTGACTACCTATTTGGGTGTTGAACTGCAAAAAAATCAACCGACTCTTTTGGAATTTCTTCAAGACACTGTAGATTTTGAAGATGCCGTCTACCCTACATCAGTCCAAGATGCAGGTGACTTATTTTTAATCCCTGCTGATGATGGGTTTGACAGTGCCAATGATTATCTCAGTAGCAGTAGTATTGGAGCTATGCTGCTCTCTCGAAGATTAGAATCTATGAGTGACATTTTTAAGTTCTGCATTATTGATTCTCCTCCTCAAAGAAGTCAAATTTCTAAAACTGTGATTGGTGCTGCCGATTTTTTGGTGATTCCCGCCGAAGCTAATGCTAAAGGTTTTGGTTCTGTGATTCGCACACGCTTTCTTGATTGAATCGATGAAAAGCATGAGGGCTACTGATGCGAACCTTATTGGAGTTGTTCCTTTTCGCGATAAATGGGTTGGTTTAAATCAAACCTTCAGAGAGTCGTTTTGCTATTGAAGGGATGAAGGATGAGGCGAGGGTTTTGCCTTCGATTCGCGAATCGGAAAAATATAAGGAAGCCATTAACCACAAAATTGGATTAAAAGATGTGGACCTCGAATATCCGATTCAATATCTGGCACAACAAATTTTAGAGCAAGCCAACATTAAAGATAACTGTGAGGTGAGTTTATGAGTGAAAAACCCAATATTTTAGAGCAACTCAGAAATCGAAAAAGAGCTAGCGTTCCCAATAGAACTGATTCTCTCATTACTGAAAACGAGAAGCCTCCCACTCCTTTTGTTGAGGAGACTCAGAACACTCCGTCCCTTAATACTTTAGAGGATTTACAGCACAAACTCTCACAATATCCCAAAACTAAAAGACGTTCGGCGATCGTTCTCTCTGAAGATCTCGATCGCCATTTGTCCCAGTATTGTCGAGATCACCAAATTACTGTGGAGACTTTTTTAGAAGCTGCTTGGACAATAGCGATCGCCCATCCCTCTACTCTCAAAAAAATCACCAAGGAAGCTCAATCTCGATACAAAAGTCGCAAAGAAGCTGGAAGACTTAGAAGATTAATTACTATGTTGTCTAAAGAATAAAATTATCTATTCTTAAAAAGCTAAATTTAGCTTTTTACCTTTTTACCATATTACCTGGTTCATTTTTTGCCTTTTCTTTCATTATTTCTACCATCATGATTCTTTAATTTCACTTTACTTTTTGTATTTTCTTCTGTTGTCCTACCCAATCGTTTCATTTCTTTATTTATCTGGGCATCTCATCGTTCAACAAAAGATACAGATTAGAACTTCAATAATTAATTTATTTGGACGACACTTACAGGAAAACTATCAGAAGAAATTTTTTGAGCGGTTTCTTTGTACCAAATAAATTCATCGTTTTCTTGATCAACATCGTTGATTTTTGTCAAATAAGAATGTTTGACATCCGATACGAAAATAGGTCGTAGATCGCCTTCCACCGTATCCAATTCTTGATTCATGGCAATTGCTACCGATCTAGATTCCCAATGCCCTTCAGCATAATAACAACTAATCTCCATGTCTTCATTGGCATAAAGAGTTTTGATTTCAACTCTTAAAGGGATTAAGGGCAGTTTTTTGGCTCTTTGTTCTTGATTTTTAATTTTCATCACTTCAATTTCCCTTTTTTCGGCTCAGATTTTTTAAATATTCCCAGAACTCTAGTAACTCATTATCAGAAAGATGAATTCGGCTTTTTTTATTGTATTTCTCCATTAAGTGCTGCCGACCCTGTTCTTTACTCCATCCCAATCGTTTCATTTCATGGTCTATTGACTCAATTATCTCTGATAATCGGTATTCAACTATTTCCCCTCTTGGGGTAGGCTCTGGCACCTTAAACAAATTTCCTTGGGTTGAGTTTTCAATTAGAGTCAGCTGCTGCTTTTCAGAGATGCTTAAATAATTCTCTCTCAGCCAGTTGATTTCTGGTTCACTCGCTTTGTTGTCAGCCAGTAATTTAATTAAGTCATTACTTGTACTGCAATTCAAGACTCGCTCTTTGGTAGAGTCGATGGGAGGTATAACCCTCCGCACCTCTCTGTGAAATCTGGACGTGCCTCTTTCGATGCATCCAGCTTCCGAAAATCTTTAATCTTTCCGACTTTTGCCCATATGCACAT
>NZ_LR214069.1 GCF_900659865.1 Hyella patelloides LEGE 07179 | reverse complement strand
TTTTTTCGCTTACTTTTTCAGCAAACCCTAATTAATAATTTATAACTGGAGACGGAGCATTTTTTATCTAAATTTGTTTTAATAAGAAATAAGAAGTTTTGCAATAAATTATTTCAACTATATTATGTCTGAGCCAAAAGCAGAAGCCAAACCAATTTTAGAAGCAAAAGAAACGCTAAGTGAAACAGTTCCTACACCTCCCAAATTGACCTCCATATCTAGCGCACAAGCACTTAAAGAGCGTTTAGATTGGGGAGAGCCAGCATTGACTATCATCGATGCACGCGATCGCGGAGCCTATTTAGAAGAACGCATCATGGGTGCAATGTTAATGTCTGATGTTAACAATCTTTCTGAAAACCGTGATATTTACGTTTATGGAAAAAGCAATGAAGAAGCAGCAGAAGCAGCTAACAACTTACGCCAAGCTGGGTTTGAAAACGTATCTCAGTTACAAGGTGGTTTAGCTGGTTGGAAAGCAATTGATGGATTTACAGAAGGAAGAGCAGCATAGGCAATTATTCCATCAGTAAATTATTCCATCAGTAATTGTGTAAGTAAGTGATATTAAGTTACTGGTAGTTAATTGATGTCTGAAATTTAGCTACTGGTAGCTTTTTACTAATAAGCCGTATCAACCGAAAAATTTTAGCTCATACTGTTGCTCTCTGGTTGAATCGTCACTCAGATAATCCACTTTGTTTTCAACAACTTATTTTTGATTAGTTTGGAAGTTGCACACGGCGTTCTTTTTGCTAAATGGTATTAGTCTCCTGCTAACCAAGAAATAGCACTTCTAAGCCAGTCTTCAATGTGAGGATTTTTTTGTAATTGCTGGTCTTGACTGATAGCTGTAATTGCTTGTTGAATTTCTTGGGGAGTGTATGCCAAAGCGATTAGTGTCATTTCTAATTCTTCTCTAATTTCTGACTTAGGAATTAACGCATCATTAGGGACAGAAATTTCCACATCAGCTAAATCTTGCCATTGAGAGAGCTTACTTTTGAGTTCTAAAGCAATTCTTTCGGCGGTTTTTTTACCCACTCCAGGGGTTTGGGTTAAAGCTGGTATATTTTTACTAACCACTGCCACTACCAAATCTGGTACAGTTAAAGTATCTAAAAGTGCGATCGCAAGTTGTGTGCCAATACCACTAACACTAATTAGTTGGCGAAATAAATCTCTTTCTCTAGCAGAAGCAAAACCGTAAAGAATCTGGCGATCTTCTTGAATCTGTAAATGGGTAAATACGGTTACTTTATCTTCGTCTAAAGGTATTTTTTGCGCAAATGAGGGGTGATTTGCACTTCATAGCCAATATTATTGACTTCTATCAGCAGAATAAAACGATTGCTAAAATTCTTGGCAACACTTATAACATTTCCTTTTAAATAACCAATTGTCATAAACAGTAATCAGTCAAGTTTTAAAAATTAATTTGACTGTTATGAATATATCCCATTGAGCCACAAACATCTGTTTTATACCATCCGTTAACAGAGCCATAAAGATTAATATTTGTTACAGACCTAACAGAACATATAATTTCACCATTAGGAGTAGCTCTGACATTAGAAGGTGGAGCAAAGACAGTAGCAGTACCAGCAGGAGAAGTAACAGGGGTGTCTTTTTCTACCACAGGATAAGTATTAATTTCCCAATACTGAGTATTAACTGGACAACGAGGATCGTCGATCTCCCATTGAACATAGGCATTATTCCCTCTACGCCAAGTTACGTTGATTGCTCCACTACAACGGTTATCGCCATTATAAAGAGTAAAATTTCCTACTAAATTATCCCCAGGAACACATCCTTTAGTTTTTACATAATCAAAAGCCAAATAACCCTTGTAAAGTCTGTTTTCAAAAATAGTTTGGACTGAATCAATAGTGTCATTTCCCCAACAAATAGTATCTAATTGAGGAATCAATGTCTGACTAGACTGAGAACGCCAAGTAGCTGCAACACTGGAACTTACTGAAGTGAGAACTAAGCTAATGGTCGCTAACACGGTTAAGGGTTTTAATTGCATATTGATTTAAGTGAATGGTTATATTAATATACTTCCCTAAATAACACTTGTTGTATCGTGACCAGTTTCACTTATTGATAATCAATCCTTCATCCTTTAATTTAATTAATGTGACTCGCCAAATAATACTATAGAACACTGAATATCTTTGACAATGCGATCGCTGATATCGCTAACGGCTAATCCCCCTGCTGTGCGACGACGCATGGAACGCAATACTACCATGTCATAGTTTTCTGCTTCTTTAACAATTGCAGCAGCGACGTTATCTTGACGCAAGAATTTGGTGGTAATTTTGGTTTCTGGTTTGATTTGTGTATCTAAAATATGCTGTAGTTTTTGTTCTAGCTCGCTAATTTTTTGAGTGTTGGTTTTGTGTTCATCTATATGGAGTAAAGTAATAGTTGCGCTATTAGCTTCGGCAAAGATGTTAGCAAAGCGAATTGTCCGAATTGTTTGGGGAGTTAGGTTTTTAATCGGTACTAAAATTTGATGGATATCAATTGGCTCTTTTAGAAGGCGTACTACTGCGACAGAACAATGGGAAGACCAAAAAACACTATCGGTAATGCTACCAAACAGACGGGATTGTAAGCGATTGGTTTCACTCCATCCCATAACGATTAAACTAGCGTTTTGTTCTCTAGCAGTACGACTAATACCATGAACAATATCATCATCGATACGAATAATGGGTTTTGCTTGGACATCAAATTTTGCGGTTACTTTTAAAGCTGTTTTTAGTCGGCGACGACTTCTTTTAATGGTTTTCTTCAGTTGAGGATCGTCCATATGAACATGGGCTTTAGCTATGGAAAGAGGAACAACTAAACCTGATTCATGATTCGCAATTAATGCCGACATTTCAATTAAATATTTTTCTGTTTTGGGGTTAGCAACGGGTACTACTACTCTAAATAAAGGATAACTAGTAATACGTTCTGCTTTAGGTTGGGTCAATTCGGCTGCGATATCATCGTATAAAAATCCTGAATTGGCAACGGTGCTTAAACTTGCACTATTAGGATTGGTTATATAACTAGGAGTTAATTCTGTTTTATTCGATGCTAAATCTTCTTGGGGTGTAGATAATTTGCGTCCGAATTTTGCGGTTAAAATTGGCCCTGCAATAGATGTAACTAGCATCAAGACAATAACCACATTGAATACCGAATCACTAATTAACCCTGCATTTAACCCCGCTAAAGCAGCAGCTAGGGTTGCAGCTACCTGGGGAAGCGATAAAGCCCACATTGTCATCGCTTGATTCCAACTGTAATTATAAAGCAATTTTGCGATCGCAGCAGCCAACCATTTACTAACAAATAGTCCTCCCACAATCGCAACAGTTAAAGGTAACTCTGTAGTGATAGTTTTAATAAAACCAGGAATATCTAGCAGTAAACCCATATCAACGAAAAAACAGGGTATAAAAAGGGTACTACCGACAAATTCAATTTTTTCCTCTACAGGGCTACGTCCTACTACATCATTAACTGCTAACCCCGCTAAAAAAGCCCCGACAATCTTATCAACATTAATCACCTGCGCCCCTACAGCAGCGAGAAACACCACCAACAGGATAAACATAAACTGGTTGCTTTCTTCATCCCCTGTACGGCGAAAATACTCTTTTCCTAGCTTATCGATACCAAATAAAACTATTGCGCTGTAGATACCTAAAGTAACTAGCTGAATAATTAAGCTGGTAGCAGAAAATTCTCCTCCATGAATAGAAATACAAATTGCTAACACCAGCAAAGCAGCAATATCAGTAAAAATAGTCGCCCCAATAGTTACTGTCACCGCTTCATTTTTAACTACTCCCAAACGATTCACAATGGGATAACCCAACAGAGTATGAGATGCTAACAGCGAACCTGTTAACACCGCAGCATTTAACCCCATCCCAAAGATTAAACCGATTGTTATACCAAAAACTAAAGGAAGCAAAAAAGTAGCAAAACCAAACCCCAAAGAGCGATCTTTTGTTTTCCGAAACTCATCAAGATCGATTTCTAACCCCGCCACAAACATCAGATAGATTTTACCGATATCGGCTAATAGTTTAATAGATTCACTCTCAGAATCCAGCAATCCTAACCCATTAGAACCCAATACCACTCCTGCAAACAGCAAACCCACCAACCCAGGAAGCTTTATCCGTTCAAATAGAGGCGGTAAGGTCAAAATTACCAATAGCAGCAAAGTAAAAGAGACTAAAGGGTTATTGGATGCTTGATTAAGAAGTGATTCCATAGCCAGTGTCAGAGTTAAGTATAAAGATTGCTCAATACAGATATCGTACTCTGGCAAATAGAAAAATTTATTAAGTTAATAGTTGATTCAAAATTTAATTGAAACAATTACCAAAATTTCGGATCGCCTGTTTTCTGTAATAGCTATTAATCGATTTCTCATTACCTGTGGACTTTAGTTCGGTTTTCCGAAAACAATTGTTCGGGAAGAAAACCCCACTAGATATGGGATGTAAGCCACACTTCGCTCTTTTTACCATTCTTACTAAGATAAAGATAACGAAACCAAGAAAACTAAAGTTTCGAGCAAACAATTCAAAACTATTAATCGGAGAAAACAAAATTATGGCAATTGTTAGATATAATCCTTGGCAAGAAATGAATTCTTTACAACGTCAACTAAACCACTTATTTAATGATGCTCTAAACGTCGAAGATTGGAATAATTTTGGTAACTGGTCTAGCTTTCCTGCTGCCGAAATTACCGAAAAAGAAGATGCTTTCCATCTTAAACTAGAAGTTCCTGGTATGGAAGCTAAAGACATAGATATACAAGTAATGGCAGATAGAGTAGCGATCGCTGGTGAAAGAAAATCCGAAACCAAATCTGAAGAAAACGGTTCAACTCGTTTATGCGGAGCGGTATCCTTTAGGACTGAATTTCGTTACGGCAAATTCCAAAGAGTAATTCCTCTACCCGCACGCATCCAAAACACCAACGTAACCGCTCAATACAAAGACGGTATTCTCAACCTCACACTACCCAAATCTGAAGAAGAAAAAAATAAAGTAGTCAAAGTAAATCTTGGTGAAGCTAACGCTTAATTATCTTCTCAGGATTAGGGTTAAAATCTCTAGTCATTTAGATTAATAGTCTTACCCAGTTGCTTTTATAGTGGCTGGGTTCTTTTGGTTTATTGATGATTTAAACAAATATAGAAGTTATTTTCTTTGAATTATATTTACTTTCTAAACAAAAATGATACAAGTCTTGGTGGTTTATTTCGATTTATATGGTTTGATCTTGCCAGCAGGTGAAAGTAAATGGAATACTCTAATCAATAATTTTCTCGACCTAGATCGGGTAAAGGAAGTAGATAAAGCCTGATTTCAAGACTATTCTGAACAAGCTTTATTTGATGCCGATTATTGTCGGAATCGGCGCAAAAATCAGATTTCCCAGGGAGAATAACGGCAAATTAAATGATAATCTGGAGAAATACAATTTATTTTCAGGTAATTATTTTTTAGAATTTCAGCTAATTACTCATACATAAAAAATAGTAAATATTTTTTAATTAAATATCATATTTTTTGTCAAATACCATGAATATATGAGTATTAACTTTTTCAATCCATTCAAGTACGTTGCTAAAGTTTTCATCGAACGCATCAATTCTTTGAAGCCAAAGTTTATATGGTTCATTACAAAACGTGAGGGTAGGAGATACAAATCGAATATCTGGAGGATGATAATACTAGTTGCTTGTCTGGCAGTGATCGCTATCGTATGTATCCGACCAACTATTGTATGCTACTTTAATACTCATATTAAAACCAAAAATAGCTACACTTTGATTACTGTAGATTAGGCAATTCTATAACTTTAAAATTATTGTAATAACCTCATATTTAGTATAGGAACCATAGCATCATCAACCAGCGTTTGTTTCTAATTCTTCTGGGGATAATTCCCGCCAACTGCGGTAAATTCATAGGGATTCGAGATCGAGTAGTTAATAGTATATTAAAACTATTAATAGTATCAAAGTAACATTAATGTCATAACTTTACTACCTTTTTGTTAACTTGCTGATGGTTAGATTTAGATAAATATTGTTTTAAATTCGTAACCAACAAAAATTAAAATTATGACTTTAGAATCTGGTAGAGGAAGTTTTGTCTGGGACGACACAACAGGTCAGAGCGATCCTGATAAGCCACTCGAAGTTTTTTACTATCGACCAGAAGAGGTTACTGCGGATACACCAGTGTGGTTCATCATGCATGGAACTGGTCGTAACGCAGACGATTACCGCGACTATCTTGTAGATGCAGCAAGAGAGCAGGGAGCTTTGGTAATTGCTCCTGAATTTAACGACGATGATTGGGATGGCAGCACTGGCTACAACCTCGGCAACATCTCCGCTTCTAATTCCGATCTAACCCCTGTTCCTGAGCAGGACTGGTCTTTCTCCAAAATCGAGCCTTTGTTTGACCATGTTGTCAATGAGGTAGAGCCGACACTCGAAACAGATGGGTACTATATGTATGGTCACTCAGCAGGAGCGCAGTTTGTACATCGTTTTATGGCGTGGGAACCCGATGCACGAGTTAAGCTAGCCGTCTCTGCTAATGCGGGATGGTACACAGTTCCCCAAAGCGATGACATAGGTTACGAATACGATTGGCCTTATAGTACATCTGAAGCTCCAGATTATGATGCTTCCACCAGTACTTACGATTCATTTCCCACGGAAAATCTCGATAATTTCTTAGGAGATGACTTAGTTGTTTTGCTAGGAGAAGAAGATACAAGAAGAACTAGCAACCTCCGTCAGAACGAAGAGGCAGATGCTCAAGGACTTAATCGGTTTGAACGCGGGCAGTTTTTCTATTCTCAGGGTCAAGATGAAGCACAAACTCGTGGCACAAACTTCGGTTGGGAGTTACAAACAGTACCTGGCGTTGGTCACGATGGTGAGGAGATGGCAGTACCTGCTGCCGAATTATTTCGTTTAGACAATCAAGTAAACAATCCAGTCGATCCTCAACCGACAAAGACAGATTTGATATGGGAAGAACAGGGATTGGTGGATGAGGCTGCTGTTGCCACTGGCTCATCTTTTAACCTCAGCGATGGCACAACTGTAACCGTTGATTGGGATATTGAGACGAATGGCGGTAGCTTTGTTCCCAATAAAGGCGATGATTTTGTCAGTTATGAAAATAGCGTTAGGGGAAACCATGAAGGCTATTTGAACCTTGGTTTTAATAATAGTGATAGCGACCCAGATGATTTAATTAGGGCTTCTTTCAGCTTTGATCAGCCTGTTGTTGGTCTAAACTTTAATGTTTTGGATGTCGATCGAGGTTCATCTTTTGATGATGCGGTTGAGATTTTTGTCGATGGCGTTAACATCCAAGATATTCCAGATGCCGTAACTTTGGGTGGCTCTAGTGTGAGCTTGGATGACGAAAGTTATATGACAGGTTTTGAGGGAAGCAGTAGTGCTAATAATTCTAGCGAGAGTGCTAACATCCAAGTCGCTCTAGGCAATACAGAAGCTTCTGAAGTAGAGATTTTCTACTTTTCTACTGACGATCCAGGTAACGATCCTGGCGGACAAAGCATTGGAATATCAGACTTACAGTGGAATACATCAGGCGATTGAAGAAGAGACGTTAAGTATTTAAGCAAAATTATGCGATCGCAACAATGAAAGTCAGAGAGACCTTGCTGTAAAACAACGGAGATTTCTCTGACTTCGTCAAAAGTAACAGATTTTGATTTTAAATTTATTTTTGCAAGAGTTCTCAAGATTAAATGGGATCTACACTGAAATTGTCGCAAGCAATGATGTCATACTAAATACTATTTAAATAAGACACTTTAAGGAGTCAGGTGTCACCAGGTCAGAAAACTTTGGCTAAATTGGCAATTATATTACTTCATAAATCTGATTTAGTATCAGTCACCGTTACTCCGCCTTAAAAAGAACGGGGCTTATCCCCATTCGAGGACAATGTAAACTCAAGGGGCTGTGTTCTGAATTTATTTCAGAACAATGACGGGAGGAAATGCCGACG
>NZ_LR214068.1 GCF_900659865.1 Hyella patelloides LEGE 07179 | reverse complement strand
TTTTTAAATTGAGCGAACCGTGAGTTATCTTTACTCAAGGAGTTAAACAAAGCTTACAGCTGTTAGCTTATAGCTGTAAGCTAGTTAAAGAAGTGGAGGAATTAAACAAAGCTTACAGCTTATAGCTTAAGGCTTATAGCTGGTTAAGGCAGACATAATCTTGAAAAAGCCGAACGATCCGTTTAAAACTCCTGCGGTTACTACACCGCCAATCGCTGCTCCTAGAATCCCGTGTCCGCTAACATCTGTTCCTGTCAGATAGAGATTTTTAATCGGGGTTTTCGCATCGATCCATTTGGCATCTAGTCTTTTTGGGATCGGTGGAATGCCATAAATAGCACCTCGATCGCTCCCATCAAAATATTCTACTGTCAAAGGTGTGGAAAGTTCGCTGTAGGCGATTAAATCTTTGAAACCAGGATATTGAGACTCAACTAGCTCAATTAAGCTTTGAGAGAGTTTTTCTTTGAGTTGACTATATTCCTCTCCTCTTTTTTTCCAAGATTTATCTTGCCATTGAGCAAAGCAATTATAGTCTATGAAGCAGATAATTTCCCCAGTGTGGCTTTTTGCTGCTGGATTTTTTAAGGATGGGAAGGATAAATAACAGCCAGTGGGAAATTCTTCGAGTTTGGTTAGCTTGACAAAGGTGTTTTCGTGGTCGTAATCTTTAAAAATTGTGTGGTTTTCTCCTTTAAATCCTAGCTTGGCTGGAGATTCTTTGAAACCTAAATAAAGAGTTATATTGCTCATTCCTTTAGGAAATGCTTTAATTTCTTCTCGGTAAGAAATAGCATAGTTTTCAGGAATTAGTTTTGTGTAGGTATTAAATGCTCCTGCATCGGAAATAATTATAGGTGCGTAGTATTCTTCTATTTCTGCTTCTGGTTTGTGGGTTTTCCTGGCTTTTACGCCGATAGCTACTCCATTTTCAATCAAGATCTCTGTAACTTCTCGTCGCGCGATCGCACGTCCGCCTGTTTTTTCGATTACGGGTAAGATTTGCTTGGCAATTTGAGAACTTCCCCCCACAGGATACCAGCCACCTTTAAGATAGTGGTTGGCTATCAAAGCATGGATACCAAAAGAACTTTGGGATGAAGGTAGAGCATAAGTATCACTCCGCGAATCTAGTAAAGATTTTAGTTGCGGATTTTGGAAGTTGCGATCGAGATATTCTTTGGTTGTCTGTCGGCTAATCTTGCCAAAGGTGCGTGTCAATAGCTTAACTATAGGACTCAAAAAACTAGGAAATGATGCTGCGACTGCCTCAAGTTCACTCCAAGTCTGAACTTTTTTGAGATCTGCAAAGTATTTTTCGATTGCTGCTTTTTCTTCTGGAAACATCCCGATTAGATCGGACTGATATTTTTGCGGATCGGAATCTACTTCAAAGGTAAAGTCGGGATAGATAAATATATCAAAAGGATCTGGCATTTTATTCCAACGTAGTTTTCCTTCTGTTATGTAGTCAAATAGTTGTCTTCCAATTTCTCCTTCTCCCATTTCCCCTACATAATGAAGTCCCACATCCCAGTGAAACCCTTGACGCTCAAATTCGTGGGTAAATCCGCCAATTACGTAATGCTGTTCTAATACTAATACTTTCTTGTGGCTGTATTTCGAGAGGATCGCAGCAGCCGTAAGTCCACCAATACCAGAACCAATTACAATCGCATCGTATTTATTTGCATTTAAATTAGACATTTTCTTGATTCTCCTCTGGTTGTTAGCTACTAATTACGATCAATTTTTTTGTTGTTTTTGGAGCATATTCCACTCCCGTCAATTGTGACTCCTAAACCCCAGCCAAGAATTGGATAGACACTCCAGAAATCGCGGGGTGTTGTGGCAAGATTCAGCAACACCAGAAATATACTGACGGCTAAATAAGGAATTAAATGAAACCTAATAAATTCCTTCCTCTTTTTGGCTTGTTTATGGCTGGCTTTTTGTTGCTCTAACCAAGCTTTTTCGGCTTTTTGTAGGGTTTCTGCTGAAATACCGACTTCGGCTGCTATTTCTTGTAATTGTTCTGGCGAGATGTAATCATCTTTTTGTATCATTGTTGCTTCTCGCAAGATTTGTTGTACTTCTTCGTTGCTATATGTTTGGGTCATTTTCTTCGCCTCGTTCTATTTATATTTATTGACTCTAATTAGTTTTTTGACCGTATTTCGTCCTCCTCCGAACAAAGAAAATTTTATAATTTTTTATATGTAAATTTTGACATATAGAAAGCTGAGTTTGAGAAAAGAGAAATGAAATATAAATAAGTCTTACTCCTTCTGCTATAGACGATTAAAATGATTCGATCTTGGCAATAGTTTCATCCAACCATTTCAAGTACATTTGTTCATAGGCAAGTCCGAGATCGAGAGTCATCCGCCAAAATTTTGCTTCGCGATCAAAATCGATAAGATCGCTTTCTGCTGGAGATTTTTCTGGTTTAATCTGTCGGTATAATTCTAGCTGTTGCTGGCGTAGCTGACGCTGAAACCTTAACTCGTCGAGAACACTGGAGCGATCTCTCGAACCAGAGAAAAACAACCTGACGAGTAAACTGTCTTTGCTAGGTGGCAATTCTGTGAGACTTTTTCCCAACCATTGCTTAAATTTAGATTTGCCTAGCTCTGTGACATCATAAATCCTTCGTTCGAGCCTTTCATCACTATTGTCGATAATAGAAGTTACTAAACCATCCTGCTCCATTTTGCGTAAAGTTGTGTAAATTTGACTGTGATAGGCGTGCCAAAAATGTGCAGTTGAACCATCGACCAGGCGTTTCAGGTCATAACCAGTCATCGGTTGATAGTTGAGAAATCCTAGAAGAATATATTTGAGCATATTTATACTCTAAAATATAAAAAATTATATGTCAATAATTACAAGTAATTTTTTATAATAATTATAGATTGAACCTATTACAGTTGAAATAACTATTTGGTACAGCAATAAATAATATGCAAAACTTCTAACATAAACGAATCACGATGAAAAACAATCGCTTCAAATTCCCTTGGCAATCAAAGTTATCTCAATGGGAGCTTTGGTTCACTTCTCAACTGGATGCTTTAAACAACAATGAAGAGATTGCTCCACCCTGGGTAATCTATCCAGATACCGATCCTTGGTGGGGTGGTTGGCGACAAGGTTACTCTGAAGCTTGGTTATTTCAGATTTGGTTACCTTTTTGGAAAAGGTTAGATCGCCAGTCTCAAGAAATTTATGCGGAAAAATGGGATGCAAGTCTTGATTGGTGTAAATACATTTTTGAATATTGGAACAAATCATAACCAATGCATAGAGTCAAAAACCGAAAAATTACGGCTTTTTGGCGATCGCAAACTATCAAGACTTGCATTGAGTTTTCTACTGTTAATAATGACTGCCAGACTTACGATGTTGCATGGCGGTAATACCACTATTTTCTGACACTTCACCTTGTTCTACCACGGCATAAATCAAGTTGCGATCGCCAGATGGAACATTACTTTGGACGGTACATTCTAAATGAGCCAAAGCCTCTTCAATAATCAAACAACCATTAGTAGCAGTTTTAGTAGTTACATTGTCAAACTCGCGCGTTCCCAAGGGGCTGTCTTTTGAGGTCTCCTCAAAAGCTTGTACGCCCCGTTTGCGCCTGTCGGCGGCGCGGGGTCGCTCGTCGAAAGAATTTCTACTTTGATGAGAAAAGTTCCTTCTGATATTTCCGCCTTCATTGAGAATATTCAGCACAAATTTATCCCCTGGATTACTAATTAGATTGGCATTTTGTTCTGGAGCTAAAGCAATCATGACACCAGGAGGATTAAAAGTTGCTTGGGATACCCAAGAAGTCAGTACGCCGTTATGATGATTATCGTGACAAGTAGTTAAAACGCAAAGAGAACCGACAATTCTACCAACCGCTTGTTCGGTGCGATCGATCTGAGTCTCTGTTACTGCCTGACGAGGAGTACGCAGTTTCTTGGTTTTTTTCAGTTTTTGCGTAAAATTGATTCCTGCCTGTAAACATTCTTTTAAAGTAGTAGCAGTGGGGCTAAAACGCACGCGGATTGGTTCAAACCCGAAGCTATAGTGGGCATCTTTTAGTTTATTTTCCAGCATGGCGATCGCTTCCCCACTCCAACCATAAGAACCAAACACCCCTGCTAACTTGGTTTTGGCTACATTAGCTAAGACGATTCCCAATGCGGTTTGAATTTGAGTTGGTGCATGACCTCCCAAAGTGGGAGAACCTATAATAAAACCATCACAAGCTTGAACTGCTGTCGTAATTTCTTCAGTGGAAGCAAGTTCGCAGTTGATCGATTCTATGGCTACTCCAGATTGTATCAAACCATGAGCGATCGCACTAGCCAGAGTTGCGGTATTACCGTAGGCAGAAGCATAAAGCAGAACTACTTTAAATTCTTGGGCTTTTTGTTCTTGACACCAGGAGCGATAATCATAGCTAAAGCGACTGAGGCTATATTTGATTAACGAACCGTGAGCAGGAGCGTATATTTTACTATCAAAAGCCGTAAATTTAGCTAAAGCAGTTTCTAATTGTTTGGTTTGGCTAGCGTGGAGACAATCGAAATAGAAACGACGGTCTAAATCTAATTGTTTCCAATTATCATCAAAGATGGGTTCATCGCAAAAATGCGCCCCAAAAAACTTATCGGTGTAGAGAATTTTGCTTTGAGGATCGTAGGTACACAATCCATCTACCCAACGGGGAGTAATTGCACTAATAAACTGTAGTTGATGTCCTTGTCCTAAGTCTAAAGTATCTTTGTCTCTAACTACTTGAATTCGCGATCGCTGTTGGGGAAAAGTCAAAGCTGCTTCTAAGGCGTTGACTGCGGGTTTGGAACAGATTATTTGGGCTTGGGGTGCTTTGGCTGCTAAAACTTTTACTGTTGCCAAGCGATTAGGATTAACGTGCTGTAAGATGATGTAATCTAATTTTTGTAAATCAAGATGCTGTTCTAAAGTTTCGAGGTAAATTTGCGTAAAAGATTGTCCTGGCGGATCTATTAAAGCAATTTTATCGGCTTCAATCAGATAAGAATTAGAAGTTGTGCCTTTTTGACGGGAATATTCCACTTCAAATTTTAATCTATCCCAAGTACGCGATCGCAATACCTGAGTATTAGTGCTAATTGTAGCTACTTGAACATCTCTTTTTTTAGCAGGGGTGGTTTTAATAGGAGCTTGTACCATGATGATTGATTTTTATTGGTTTGTCTGTAGATGAAAGCAGGTAATTATCGACTGTGATTTCTTAGTTTGCGCTTATTGATTGAGTTGTTATCCTTAATTATTTTTTGTTTATATAGCTGAGATACTTTTTGTTCGGGATCGACACCTTCAAAGGTAGGAGGTAGCCAAACTCGGACGACTAATAAAACTGCTAAAACTAATAAAAAGGAACAAGTGGCTAATACCTGACTCCAAGGAGTTTCTAAAATTCCTTTGACAATAATTTCTCTTAAAATTGAAACAATGGAAACTTCGACGGCAACACCAATAGAAACTCGACGTTCTTGCAGATAAATAATTAATAAGCGGAATAATTCCACTAAAATCAGCAAAAACAGAATATCAGCAGTGACTCTCGTAAAGTTTAAAGGCGGTAGTAGAGAGACAAACATCTCTCGCAATTGAATCGCCATAAAGCTAAATAAACCGATGCAAAGAGAGATGATAATCAAATCTTGGACAAACTCCAACATTTGAATTACTCCACTGCTATTTAGCCATTTGTACCAGGGAGTTGACGACTTATTAAAAGGCTCATGCATTATGTTTATCTTTTGTTATTAGTTGTTAGTCATTATTAGTCATTTGTTTTTACAAATTGATGGGTGGGTAACACCAGTTACTTAATAGTGATTTCCCACTTTGCGATGGTGGACGGCTGTTAAAACATCCAGTTTGGCTAGTCTGCCAGTTTGCACGGTACTATAAACAATCCAGTGATCGCTACATTCAATTCGGTTGCTCACTTCACATTCAATGTAAGCTAGAGACTCGGCAATAATTGGCGAACCATTGCTAGCAGGTACGGTTTTGATTTCTTCAAAGCGATCTGCACCAGGGGAAAAACGTTTGAGAAAATGTTTGATTAAATGCTGATAATTGCCTTCTTCTAAGACATTCAAGACAAAACGATCGCCAACGTGTAAGAAAGATTCAATCGCCCGATCTTTAGCAACAGCGATCGCTATTCCTAGGGGAGTCATGCTAGCCTGTGTTACCCAAGAAGCAACCATTGCACTAGAAATCTCGCCTTTTTGAGCAGTGATGATATATAAGCCGTTGCTGATTCTGCCCAAGGCTTTTTGTAAACTGTTATCTATGGCTTTGATTTGTTTAACAGTGCGATCTCTAGTTAACCATTGTCCTAAATCTGTACCAGCTTCATCGCAGACTTGATTAATTGCTCGATCCGAAGATTCTTTAACTAAAATTGGGGGAAAAGCTTCGGTGAGTCCAATTTCTTGAAACTTGTTACGCAAAGGATAAACTGGCTCATCTTCACCGCCACCAGATTCAAAAAGTGCGATCGCTTGCTTGCTGTGTGCTGCTGCCAATACTGTACTGAGAATAGCATGGGCTTCCGAGTCTGATTGGGGTGGCATTCCAATTACTAAACCTGCTGCTTGCGCCACTAATTCCCTGACTTCTTGGGGTTCAGTGTCATTCCAATTAATTAATTCTACTGCTACTCCTGTTTTCGTAATGCCATAAGCGATCGCTCTAGCGAGATCGTCACTACAACCATAGTCTTCAGCATAAAACAGTGCTACCAAGGTTTCTGCTTTAGTTTGTGCCTTACTCCATTGCTGATAGCGGTCTACTAATTCCGCGTGATGGTACTGTAGTAAAGGGCCATGTCCTGTGGCGATTATCCCTAATTCTAGTTTTCCCATTCGTTTGATGGCAGCTAAAACAGAACGAGCATTCGGTTTCATTAAACAGTCATAGTAATATTCAAAATCTGCCTCGATGAGGGACAAATCCTCATCAAAAGTAGGTTCATCACAATAGTGCATCCCAAAAGCATCGCAGGTATAAAGAACTTGGGTTTTATAATCGTAAGTAAAAATTGTATCGGGCCAGTGTAAATTAGGAGCAGAAACAAATTCTAATTGATGTCCATTCCCTAAATCTAGGCGATCGCCATTTTTAACGATTTGGTGTGCAAAGGGTTGATGCACCATATTTTCTAAAAACTGAATCGCTACCTTGGCACCAACTATAGTAACTTGGGGTGCTAATGCCAAAATATCTTTAACTAAACCACTGTGATCGGGTTCGGTATGACTAATAATTAGATAATCAAGTTGAGATGGATCGATTAAACCTGTTAATAACTCAAGATAAAGCTGACGAAACTTGGCATGAGAAGTATCGACTAAAGCTAGTTTCTCCCCTTGAATGATAAAAGAATTGTAGGTTGTGCCGTTTTGCAAGCCAAATTCAATATCAAAGCGATCTCGATCCCAATCCAGACAGCGAATCGCAGTAGTCTCTGATGCGATTTCTGAAGTTTGTAGGGTTAGTCTTGTAGTCGATTTAGTCGTTTGTTTATTATCTGTAAGTGCAACCATAAGTCAGTTAATCCTGGTCAAGTATTTTAAATTTTCTGAGGACAAATTTCAGTTGAATAGAATCTGGTTAAATTAAGAGGTGCAAAATTTGAAATCTCTTACTTGTTACCCAAGTGGTCTACTGAATCAAAAATTGCTGTAAGGCTTCTTTTCTTATATTGACGTACAGTTACTGATTTGTAAAATGTATATTTTTTACTGAATCTATTAATTAAACTTATCTAAAGTGGCAAATAAAAGAATTATAATCATTCGTAATAACTAGGCAAAGTACATTGTATTTTTGGCGTTGGTGATTTGATGTATGGCGTACAAAATGTTTCTGCTCGTAGCTATAAGTTCTAAGCCTTTTTAATACTAGAAAAGACATAAATTTCAGAAATCATACCTTGATTCACCAACGCCGTATTTTTAATAAAGTCTGACTCTTGAGACTTACGCCTAAAAATTGTCGTGGCTTATAAAAATCAAAAAGTAGGGTGGGCATTGCCCACCCTACCCTATCATTTAATTCTCTAATATTTCATGTCTCAGAATAAATAAAAGTAGCACGCA
>NZ_LR214067.1 GCF_900659865.1 Hyella patelloides LEGE 07179 | reverse complement strand
TTTTACGCTAACTCCTACTCTTTTAGCAAATTCTCCTGGTCGCATTAACTTTTCCTAGACATAATGTCTAAGATTGTACAGCTTTGTCTAGCAAAATTGCTACTAGACTAAAGCTCTTCTCTCTTTAACCAGCTTATAACCTATAGCTAATCGCTACGCGATTTTAATTGTCAAAGTTAGTTGGTTCATCCGTTCTTCTCTTAGTTTTTAATAATGCGATCGCTAAAACTAACTACCCAAGATTGAATGCTTTGTTTATGAGTAAATAAAGTTTGTTCTAGTTTTGAGTATGGAAACCAGTACAGCGATCGCATATAGTATTGACTACTTTTTGCATAGATGCGATACAGATCTATCATCTAATACCAATTCTTCTTCACTAGCTTCTGGAATTAATACTTGCAATACCCCTCGATCTATGAAGATAGTTGCACGAATTCAAGTTCCTGTGTGGCTTCGGGACTAATTTATCCCAAATCCGATTATCAAAACATCCCATATATCATGTCTCTACAGAATTTAACGATTATACCGATAATTATTTTGTGTAAATAGGGTTTCATATTACCTTGTTTTTTGGGTTAATGAAATAGCCATACCCCTATCACCTCACAAGCAAAATTGGTACAATAAAACTAGGTATGAGGAGCTTCGCCAAAAATTCTGATTGAGTTTGGGAGGGGATTCTAATGAACCTAGATGAATACATCGCAAAATTTGAAAGGGGAGCTTTTAGCTTTCAGGACCTCAAAAAAATTGCTAGAAATCAATCAATAAGTACCATTTTTCGACTTTATGGCTCTTATGGAGAGGCTAAGAAAATTGGTTTTTATGATAATGATTCTCTAAGTTCGCGATAAAAAGTATGAAGAACCAGAGGGGGTAAGGCAAAATTGTAGACCATTTGTGCCTCATCATGACCGTCGCCAAAATAAGAAATGTTTTGTTTGTGAGGAATGTTGGTTTCTGTAATCAGAGCGATTCCTGGAGCTACAACATTAAAAATATCGCGAAAGAGTTTAATCGTTTCGTGGGTTTGCTCCAAATTAGCACAGGGCGTTCCAGGAATTTCCCATAAATAAGTTACCGCATCCAGACAAATGAGATCGGCTCCACGACGGACATAGAGCAGTAGGGTTTCAATTACCCACAGCAGCACCTTGGGATTGCGATAATTAAGGTCAATCTGGTCGGCAGAAAATGTTGTCCAAACCCAGACCGTTCCATTAATAGCTTGAAATATGGATATGTATATATCTCAAACTGTTTTTTTATTCTAAAATCAATAGTAATCAAGAACTAAAACTAATCTCTACCTTATTGAATTTGTGACACGCTCAAGCAGGCAAGAACACTTTAATATTTCTCATTATGGTAAACAATTACCTATTTTTCGCGTACGGAATATTAGTAAAGTCTATGAAATGGGAGAAGTTGCCGTTCAAGCACTAAACAATGTCAGTCTCGATCTACATACAGGAGAGTTGATAGTTTTACTGGGTGCTTCTGGTAGTGGAAAATCTACTTTACTTAATATTTTGGGGGGTTTGGATGTTCCCTCAACAGGACAGGTTATCTTTGACGAACGAAATCTGACTCAGGCTAGCGATCGCTGTTTAACTAGCTTTCGACGGGAATGTGTGGGCTTTGTCTTTCAGTTTTATAATCTGATTCCTAGTCTTACTGCTAGAGAAAATGTGGCTCTGGTTACCGAAATAGCTTCTCATCCGATGCGCCCCAGAGAAGCTTTAGCATTAGTGGATTTAGATCATCGCCTCGATCATTTTCCCGCCCAACTATCAGGAGGAGAACAACAACGAGTTGCAATAGCAAGGGCGATCGCTAAACGTCCCCAGGTGTTACTGTGCGATGAACCTACAGGTGCATTGGATTTTCAAACAGGTAAATTAGTGCTGCAAGTATTACAACGAGTTAATCGCGAGTTAGGCACAACCATTGCCGTAATTACTCACAATGCAGGAATTGCTGCGATGGCAGATCGGGTTATTACCATGCGTAGTGGCGAGATTATTAGTATTAAGCATAATGAAACCCCAATTTCCCCAGAGGATTTGGAATGGTAAATAATGATTAGTGATTAGTTGTTATATGAATTCCCTCGATCGCAAACTATTTAGAGATTTATGGCATACTAGAGGGCAGGTAATCGCGATCGCTCTTGTAGTTGCCTGTGGTATTGCTAGCTTTGTGATGGCTACAAGTACCTATACTTCCCTGATTCTGACTCAGAATACTTATTACAACGAATATCATTTTGCTCAGGTTTTTCTCTCTCTCAAACGCGCTCCCGAAACGATCGAGGCACAGATTGCAGATATCCCAGGAGTAGCCCAAACCCAGACTCGGATTGTGGTAGATGTCACCCTTGATGTTCCAGGCTTGACTGAACCAGCCACAGGGAGACTAATTTCTGTTCCAGAACAGCAGATTTCAATGTTAAACGAGCCTTTTATCCGTGAGGGACGTTATATCGAATCAGGAAGAGGTGATGAAGTATTAGTTAGCGAAGCATTTGCGGAAGCGAATCAGTTGCAGTTGGGAGATAGTATTGGGGCAATTATTAATGGTAAATGGGAAAGGTTAAAGATTGTGGGGATAGCCCTTTCTCCAGAATACGTTTACGAAGTGCGGGGAGCGGGGGAACTGTATCCTGATAATAAGCGTTTTGGCATTATCTGGATGGGTCGAGATGCTTTGGGTGAAGCTTACGATCTTGATGGAGCATTTAATAACGTTACCCTATCTTTGAGTCCTGGTGCCAAAGAAATTGAAGTAATCACCCAGTTAGATAGACTGTTAGAACGCTATGGTAGTTTGGGTGCTTACGGTAGAGAAGATCAATTCTCCCATCAGATTCTGGATGATGAGATTAAGGGTTTAGAGATTATGGCAACTATCCTACCTTCTATCTTTCTGGGAATTGCTGCTTTTTTGCTCAATGTAGTTCTCTCCCGTTTAGTTAGTACCCAACGAGAACAAATAGCCGTGTTGAAAGCTTTTGGTTATGATAACTGGGCTATTGGCGTACACTATCTAAAATTCGTCCTAATTATAGTTACTTTTGGCTCAATCTTGGGTATTTTGGTTGGTTTGTGGTTAGGAAGAGGACTGACGCAACTTTACACCGAATTTTTTAAGTTTCCCTTGTTGCGTTACGATTTTAGTCCCAGGGTTTTAGCCATTGCTATTATAGTTAGTTATAGTGCTGCTGCGATCGGTGCATTTATGGCAGTTAGTAAGGCGGTTGCGTTACCTCCAGCCCAAGGAATGCGCCCCGAACCACCTGCGAAGTTCAAACCTACTATTATCGAAAGACTCGGTTTACAGCGTTTTTTCTCCGTTGCAGGAAGAATCATCTTACGGAATTTAGAACGAAAACCCATACAAGCTGGTTTATCGATTTGCGGTATTTCTCTCGCAGTGGCAATTTTGATTACAGGAAATTATATTTTAGATGCGGTTAACTATCTGATGGATTTTCAATTCCGTCAGGTACAACGGGAAGACATGACAATTATCTTCAATGAACCCCGCCCTTCTCGTACCCGTTATGAAGTGGCTAATTTGCCAGGGGTAATTGATTCCGAACCATTCCGCTTAGTTTCTGCAAGACTACGTTTTGAACACCGCACCTATCGCACCGCTTTAACAGGTATTCAACCTCAAGGGGAATTCCGTCGTTTGATGGATAAGAATTTACACTCTGTCAATCTCCCCAGTGATGGAGCGATCTTGACAACCAAACTAGCAGATATCTTAGGTGTGAAACCTGGAGATATTCTTACGGTGGAAGTATTAGAAGAAAGTCGCCCCGTGCGTCAAGTTACCGTAGCGGGATTGGTAGATGAACTCTTAGGAGTACAAGCATATATCGATATTCACGCCCTCAATCGCTTGATGCGGGAAGGTGCAACTATTTCTGGTGCTTATCTCTCGGTAGATTCCCATCTGGCTAACCAGCTTTATACCGAATTAAAACAAATTCCCGCGGTGACGGGAATATCTACCCGCGAAGCTAGCTTAAATAGCTTTCAAGAAACCAGTGCGGAAAACCTAAAAATGATGACGAATTTCCTCGTAGTTTTTGCTTGCATCATTACTTTTAGTGTGGTTTACAATTCCGCTCGTATTGCTCTTTCTGAGAGGGGAAGAGAACTAGCCAGCTTGCGAATTATGGGCTTTACTAAAGCGGAAGTAGCTTTTATTTTACTGGGAGAACAAGCAATTTTAACTTTATTAGCAATCCCCTTCGGTTACTTAATTGGCTATGGTTTAGCTGCACTGATGTCTGCTGCTTTCAACTCTGAACTGTATCGCTTACCGTTGATAATTACTAATTATAATTATGCTTTTACTTTTATCATGGTCGCGATTGCGGGATTGATTTCAGGTTTTATTATTCGCCGTCAAATCAATCGCTTAGATTTGATTGCTGTGTTGAAAACTAGAGAGTAGTCTATTATTTGGCTGCACATAGCCAATTTCTTTGAGGTTCAGCAAATAACGAATAATTAAAAAACTACTAACATTTATGAATCTTATTCGACATATAGGGTTACTATAAGACATGATTAATAAGAATCTTTATCAATAAATCCAGTAAATTCAGTTTATGGCGATCGCTTTTGTGTTGAATACAACTCAATCAAAAAGAAAGAAACCTCCTATTTGGATTCATCCCACATTTGCTCCCGAACATGGGGTTTTACTGGTGTTATTTGGTGCTTTTTTGACTGGAGCAGCTTTAGCTCAACAGTGGACGTACTCTACTACTACTGCTTTAATTTGTGCTTTTTTTGCTTTGCAAGTAGAGCATCCTTTGGTGGTTCAGATTAAGTTGAGAAAAAATTTTAAACCTCGTTATGTATTGTGGGGAGGAATTTATGGAGGAATTACTTTTCTTTTAGCTATCTGGTTATGGTTACAGTCTTCGGTGCTTTTATGGCTTTATGCTTTGGCTATTATAGGCTTAATTGCTGACGCGATCTCTGTTATTAAAGGTAAGCATAAGTCGATAACTAATGAAATTATTGTTTTTGCCACAATTTGTTTGGCTGCGCCTTTGGCATATGGAGCAACTACGGGAAGTCTTTCTTTACAAGCGATGGCGATTTGGATACTTAATACTCTATTTTTTAGCAGTGCTATTTATACAATTAAGCTCCGACGCAAAAAAACCGCAGCTTTTAAACCAGGCGTAATTTACCATTGTTGTGCTGTTGCGATTGTTACTTGTCTTTATACTTTTAATTGTCTATTTTGGGTAACGGCTCTTTCTTTTGCCATTGCTCTAATTAAATTAGGTGTAGTTTTCACATTTCAAAAATGGTATCGTCAAGCTCGATTTCATTCTATAGTTATCTTTGAGACTCGTTTTGCTTTACTGTATATTGCGATCGCATCTATTAGTGTTCTTCCTACTCATTTACCTAAATAAAAAAAGTCTAGTTTAAATATTAAATAATTCTGCAAACTTAAAATCAAATCTTTTGCTTTCGTTTTAAGATAGCAGTCATCACACCTAAAAGAAAAACTCCTAAAAGAGCAAATCCTAATAATAATTTTCCTGATTCTAAAATACCTGCCCCTAGTGCTACAATCGGTGGATTAGAAAGACCGATACTAATAAGTAATGCAGGAATAAACTTTTGCCAAGGTGTTTTGGTTAATCCGACTCCATAACAAACAAAATCAAAAAAACCTGTCATCAGAAATGCAGTCATCAAAAAAAAGTTGTTTTCTAAATTCTTTTGACTTAAATTATCGATGCGAGTAATAAAGCGTTTACCGACTATTTTTTGAATAAAATCACGTCCATAGTGACGAGATAGTAAAAAGCTTAAACTACAAGAAATAATATCTGCCAAACAAATAGTAATTAAACCTGGGACAAAACCTAATAGTCCACCAGCAAATACTGAATAGGCTGTACCTGGTAAAGCAGGAACTACTACACTGGTAAAACGTAACGCAAAAACAGCAACAGTAGCCCAAATTCCTAATTTTTCAACATTAGAACGAATCTGTTCGATACCTACTTGATTGACAAACCAAATTCCTAAAGCAACTATCAAGAGAATAAGAATAAATTGAGCAATTTTGATAATTTTATTTTTCTTGATGACGCTTTGATTACTCATGGATTTTGCTTGATAAGAGAAAACAGTAATAAGCAATATATATTACCTATTACTGTAAAGTTTAAACTTAGGAGGAGAATTGAATCAATAATTAAGACTAGACTAGAGCAGGTTGTTTTTCCAGATCTGCATTGTAGTTACCTAAGCTAGCAGCACTGTTACATTTTGCTCGATGCAATAATAATTTTTGTGCTTCTGCTACATTGCTAGCATTACCACGCCAATGTTCTAATGCAGGTTGTTGGATAGCACGAGCATAAGAGAAAGTAACACGCCAGGGTGCTTGAACTCCATATATCTGATTCATGGCATTTAGGTGAGCAGAAGCTTTGATGTTGCTTTGACCTCCAGATAAGAAAGCAATTCCTGGGACATTAGAGGGTACAGTATTTAAAAGACATTCCATTGTTGCTTTAGCCACTTGTTCGACACTAGCTTGAATAGGGCAATTTGCTCCAGAAATCACCATACTTGGCTTAAGAATCATTCGATCGTAGGCGACATTTTGCACGTACAACTGACGAAATACTTCATGTAACGTTTTTTCTGTAACTTCGTAGCATCTGTTGAGACTATGATCGCCATCAACTAACACTTCAGGCTCTACTATAGGGACTAAGCCATTTTCTTGACACAATGCAGCATAACGAGCTAAACCATGAGCATTTGCTTCAAGACAACCATCGCTGGGAATTCTATCGCTAATAGTAATGACGGCTCGCCATTTAGCAAAACGCGCTCCCATTTGATAGTATTCTATAATGCGATCGCGTAAGCCATCCAACCCTTCAGTTACTTTTTCGTTAGGTCTTCGGGCTAAATCTTTAGCACCTGTATCGACTTTAATCCCAGGAATCATACCAGCATTTTGCATGACTTCGACAAAAGATTTACCGTCTTGAGTGGACTGTCGAATGGTTTCATCGTACAAAATAGCACCACTAATATAGTTGCTTAAGTTAGGAGTAGTTAATATTAATTCTCGATAAGCTCGACGATTATCTTCTGTTGCAGGAATGCCCAGTTTATCAAAGCGATTATTACAAGTACCGTTACTTTCGTCCATTGCTAAGATACCTTTACCTTCGACTACCATTGCTTTTGCAGTATCTCGAAGTTCTTGAGTATAATTATTCATTTGTGAAAAAATTTTAAGTAATTGCTAAATAAATCATAGTCTTATTGAAAACTAATTGCAAGAATTTTTTTGAGATGATAGATTATTATCAGTAAAAATCTAAGATGGCGGACAGAAGTAAATATTTAAGCATTGCTCATTGTTGGTTCTTACTTATTGCTAGTTACTTTATGTGTAGTAGTTGCAGGAGTTAATTATGAAAATAGTTGAGGCAAAAAAAGATAATCGCCTTTCTAGTCGGCAGTTAAACAAAATGAGAACTATTATCGAAAATCGCTGGGATGAAGTTTGGCAAGTTGTTGTCGAAAGAGATCGTTATTTTAAAGAGTTACACCACCATCAGCACAATTCAGATTTTTAAGGAGTCAAAATAGTGAATGCGATTGAGCAAGCCACAAATTTAATGATGATTAGTAAAATTGAGGCGATTGTTTACCTATTTAAGTCAAAATTTCCCAATATTATTGTCGATCTTAAACCTTGGCTGAAAAATGTCGAAACAGAAAAATATGGAGATAAAAACTCAATAGATATCGGGTTTCATTTCTCAAACCTTAATTTTCCTTGCCAATGTCGTAGTCTTTTGATGCAAGTTAGATTAAGTGAAGATTGTCAGCAGAGGAAATTAAAAGCAATTGGAGTAGAATTATCTGGCTATGAACCTTCTTATCCCTTGTGGCAATTTTCCACTATTGGTAGTTGGCAATTTGAAGGTAATTTTCCTCCTACTATAAGAACACAAGAAAAACTCAAGCAAATTTGTCATCAGATTATGCTGCTGTTTTCCAACAGAGATTAAGCAGGGATGCTGAGGAAGGGTTTAACAATAGTAGGTAAGATTTAAAATAGATTTTGATATCAGTGTTCCTAGTCCTTGTCTCTGATATTCTGGTTCAACAACCATATAATAAATCTGGAA
>NZ_LR214066.1 GCF_900659865.1 Hyella patelloides LEGE 07179 | reverse complement strand
TTTTTTAAGAAGAAAACTAGCAAATATCTTAGCTGAATTTACTCAAGCAGATATCGCTTCCATTACGGGATTTGATTTCATTCTCGATGCATTATCTGTAGCTGGACTTTAGGAAATTGGTATTAGAAGATTTTCCTTATTTAACAATGGAAGATATATTAGCTTGTTTTAGCTATGCAGCAGATAGGGAAAAACAATCAAGTAATAGTTAAATGATAAAACTATTACTTGATTGTTTAATTAGAAAAAAGCTATCGCCTCAACCTAACTAGACAACAATACACAAGTAGTGCGAGTACAATAGCTAAGTTGAATTCAATACTCGATCGACGTTGCAACAAAATTTTTCTTTAGGACTTGTAAGCTTACTACTGACAACGCAATTTTTCACGCTTCCCAGTCAAGCTCAATCTTCGCCCACTGTGGCTTGTCGTCAGGAATTAGCACAGGATATTAACACTATTATAAACCGTCCTCAATTCAAGCGATCGCGTTGGGGAATTGCCATTCAAAATCTTGCTACACAAGAGGCTATTTACAGTTTAGAAAGTGATAAATTCTTTATTCCTGCTTCTACAGTCAAGCTGTTAACTACTGCTGCTGCTTTGAATGAATTGGGTGCGGATTTTCGTATTACTACTCCTATCTATGCAACGGGAAAATTACCCCATTTGGAGACAGTCAGGATACAAGGCAATGCAGACCCCACCATAACATCTGAAATTCTGAAGAATATAGTACAACAGTTTAAGGTGCTGGGAATTAGCAGTATAAAAAAGTTAATAATTGATGATAGTTATTTAGCGCAACCTGTAATTAATCCTACTTGGGAATGGGTAGACACTTATTATTATTATGCTACGGCAGTTAATAGCGTAATTTTGAATCAAAATACCGTGAGGTTAACATTAGTTCCTGGACAAATTGGACAACCAGTAAAACTAAAATGGAATGATGCAGTTGCCTCTCAACAATGGCAGGTGTTTAACCAAGCAATTACTACAGCAAGTGATAATGAGTACAGTATAGAAATTGATGGAGTGTTGGGAAAACCGATCTTAAATATTCGAGGGGATTTACCTCAAGATAATCAAGGGGATGAGTGGGATTTAGCCATAGTCGATCCTGCTAATTATTTTTTAGAAACTTTCCGTAACTTATTATCTGCTGAAGGAATTACTGTTACTGAAGGTATAGTAACTACAGAATCTATAGAGAGTACTAATGAAAGAATTATTACTCAAATGTATTCTCCTCCTCTCAAAGAATTAATTGTAGAAATTAATCAAGATAGTAATAACTTATATGCAGAAGTACTTTTAAAAGTATTAGCCAAAGAACTAAAAATTAATGATGAAATGGAAGCTTTAGAAACTAGCTTAAATAAATTAGGTATCAATACCGATAATTATAGTTTAATAGATGCTTCAGGACTATCTCGACAAAATTTGATTACGCCAAATAGTTTAGTAAAAGTTTTAAGCATACTGGCTGACGATCCAACCTACAATATTTATCAAAACTCTTTATCTTTAGCTGGAAGCAATGGCACATTGAAGCATCGTTTAAGAAATACCGAACTGCAAAATAATCTTTGGGGAAAAACAGGAAGTTTATCGGGTGTAATTACACTATCAGGCTATGTAAAACTAACTAATCAAAATACTTTAGCTCTCAGTATTTTAGTGAATAACTTTGATGATAAGAATAAAATAGTACGTCAAGCAATGGATGAAATAATTTTACTTCTACCTAAATTTAAAAATTGTCTTTGATACCAATTAAAGTTAGTAAAGCGGATCGCTAGAATTACTAGTATTTGTAGCTGGAGTATCTCGATCGTAAAGGTAATGAGGTGCTAATAAACGCTGCCAACTAGATACTTTATCCTGATATTCGCTGTGACATCTCACTGCTCGATCTTTACCTAAACCAGCCTGTTCAGCAATCCCAACATACTGCTGCGGGTTTTTCCCAAACAATAAGCACACCAAATTGTAAAATCTCTGTTGCCCAAAAGAATGTTCATCCCAATAATCACCATCAGGTAACACAGAAAAGAATTGACCGCTAATCCAAATTATTTCTTCTGGTAAACCATTTTTCTCATCCAACACAAAGGTAGCAGCAAAATCATCCACGCTATCTTCTTCTTTACCCGTAAAAGCTAAGTCTAAATTGTCAACTAATGCGTGTCCCACTTCATGCAACAAAATAAATACACCATTGTATATAGACCTTACTTGAGCTTGTTCTTGGGAGTATCCACCACTAACAAAGACAGATTCTCCTATCTCAAATAACTCGTAACACATGATAACCTTCTGAGCCTTTAGATCGTAAAAAGCATTTGCTTCTCCACAATCTCTAAAAACAATAGGTATGTTGACAGGAAGGTTTAAATTTTTTTTATTTAACTTTTCTACTACCGTATTAAAAACTCTACTTGCCTGAATATTTCTTTGAAATCTCTGGTATTTAGATGTTGGATTATACTGTAACTGAAATTTCCCTATAGTTGGCAGTTGCTTATTTTGATTTCCCTTAGTTTTTTGCTCAAAATTATTGATATTAATCGGAAACGAATTGACTTCTTTTGAAGTCAATAATAAGCTAATATTAATGACTAATATTTGTATGATTAGTGTTAAAAATATATTTATTTTCTTATGATAAATAAAGAACATAAAATTATGTTAAAAAGTAAGCTTTTTCTAATTATTTTTGATAACTTAAAAATAAAAAAACTAATGTGGAAAATAATCCTATAAATAATAAATAACTAAAGATTATTCTCCACACTAATTAGTAGTTGAGATACTAAATTAAAATTTACTAAAATGGTAGATTACGTAAAATATCTCTACCTCTATCTATAGTATCTGCAATTCTTTCTGCATCATCTAAAACAGTATTGAGATCGTCAATTTGATCTTTTTCAGGATCGGTTGCTATAACTGGAGTCTCAGCACCAGTTAATTCAGTTGGAGGAGTGTTTACAACATCTAAGTTTAAGAATATTCCAGCTTGGGCAGTTTGTCCTAAAAAAGTGTTAATAGGAATCCCATAATTAAAGCCAGTTTTTAATAATTCTTTGTCAACACTTCCGCTTTCTAAACCGAGGTTTTCTGGGTTATCATTATCAGCCAGTCCGTGAATACCTACTAATCTTCCTTCAACATCGACTACTGGTCCTCCACTCATACCTCCAAGAGTTGTATTATCATAACCAACTTGATAACCCCCAAAAACAGGCTCGTCTAAAATAGTAGTTATTCTAGAAGATGTTAACTGACGAATTGTTTTATCTCCTCCCACTGCTCCTGGTCTTTGCCATCCTGAGACAAACACAGGTGTTGTTTCTGCAAGAAACTCGGAATTAACAATAGTTGCGACAGGATATTCTTGATTGCTTTTGAATTCAAAGATTGCCATATCTAAATTATTAGATATGGGTTTGACGGTATTGTAATCGATTTCATAGGCTTTTTTATCATGAGTAACAACTGTATACTTAATTTCGCCATTTTTATTTTCTCGATCTCTTGTGACATGATTAGCCGTCAACACATAATAAGTATCTTCGTTTTTAGAAATAATTACCCCAGAACCATTTTGCCCATCACTTCTATTGATTAAAACGGTAATTTCTCTAGTTTTTGTACTAAGTTCTTGACCATCAAATGCTCTAGATATCAATGGTTGAGTCAAAATAATAGTACTGGTAATAGTTGTTCCTACTAAGATTGCTGATAATCTATAGTTAAAATTCATGATTGTTATTTAGTTGAATAATATAAGTAAATTAATTATCTGATGGTGAAAATTGGGGTGCTATTTGCAAGAAAGTTTTAACAGGAATTGCCCAACTAAACTGACTCATTTCCTGTTTTTTGGCTTCCGAAGCAATAGAACCATCGCTAAAAGCATAGGGATTACCCCAAAGAGGATATTTATGTACTCCATTAATTCCTACCACTTCACCCCAGACATTGAGTAATGGTCCACCACTCATACCCTTTTTGACATTGTTGGTATAGCCAATTTGATAACCACCACCAAAATCAAGTTGGCTCAACTGAGCAATATGACCACGAGTAAAATAAAATCCCTTTATTTCTTCTTGGTTCTCTATTTCCACAGGAAAGCCTGCTGCGAAGACTTTTTCTCCTCTGGTTAAATTAGATACAGAAGAGAGAGAAGTCACTTCATAATCTATGTCGCTACTAAATTGAACCAAGCCCAAATCCTTATCATTAAAATGTACTGTTTCTAGAAGACTTCCTTGATATACTTGCCCATCAGGAGTTTGAATCTGATAAGATTTATCTTGAGAAAAAATTAATACATGATGATTAGTAACAACAGTATAAATGTTTTTCTGTTTACTAATTATGATCCCAGAACCCCAAGTCTGTCCCGATAAAACTTTAACGGTTATAGATTGAGCTTTCTGTTTTATCTGCTCTGGGGAAAAAACAGATTTTTCTTTTGTCCTAGAAAATCTCGGTTTTATAAATGAAATTATTTCTTTTTCTAAAATAGGAACACCGATCTTAGCCAAATGAAACTTAGCGGAAAATACTCCAACTAATACAGAACTTGTCAAAGTAGCAGAAATAAGGAAAGGCCAATTCATGAAGTATGGAAAGCTAACAAACTAGGTTAATGTAGGGCATCCTGAAAATAAGGAGTTACTATCAAGACACCAAGACATAGTACCAATTAATAAATAACACCATCATTACTATTCGTTGTCTGCACTGGTGGGTCGGGTCTGACTGGACTAGGAACAGAATTGACGGAATTGCCAGGTTCTTCAACTTGAGTTTTATTTAGGTAGTCTTCCATGCGGATAGTAATCGAACCAGAGCCACTGGATTGAACAGTCGGCCCACTTGCTCCACTGCGATTGGCTAAAATCTCTTGTAGAGCTTGGTCTGGTTCTTGATCGGGCTTAAGAGTTAGCAAAACAGTCTCCTTGTTACAAGTTTGACCTGCACAAATAACTGGCAATCTGTTAACCCATCCAGAGGTCATGTACTCCAAAATTCCTTGAGCGTAAAATTTGTTATACCTTGCTGTGATTTCTTGGCAACGACGCATGGGTGTATAGGGTGGAGGAAAATGAGTTGATGCAAATCTCATTACAGGTTTCGGTCCTTCAGGTGTGTTGGCATAAGTAGTAGGAATATTTTGTTTATTTACCTGACAAATAAATTTATCAGATTGCGCTTGACTTGATTGGCTCATCATAACTGTTGTCGCAACACCAGTAATAGTTAGGATAGCTGCTAAAGATTGTTTAACGCACATAAGCTGATTTAATCTTGAATAACTTAATAATACAGTACTAAAATACCATACAAGTTAGGGAATTACTATTAATGTATGACAAATAAAGCACAATCAATTATGGTTTAACTAATTTTAAGTATTTCTGACAAAAAATATTTGGGGTTTTGCTAGGTTTAACAATACGTTAATACTAAAACCACTTCTACTGAATTAATCAGATTCATCATCTTTTTTCTTAGCTTCTTTTTCAGCTTGATATTCTTGCCACAATTGCTGGGTTTTTTGTTTGATTTTTTGATGTTCTATTACTCCTTCATAAGCATAGCGATTGAGATTATTGCTAATAACTAGTTCTTCGATATAACTAACTCTTTTATCGGTATTTGGGTGAGTAGAAAGCCATGCAGGAGGTTCTTGATATTCTTCATTCTCTGCGTTACTTTCTCCTAATTTTGCCATCAAATTTCGTACTCCGTCGGCTGCATAATCTGCTGCAACTAATATTCTGGTGCCAAAAACATCTGCTTGACGTTCCATATCTCGGCTGTAATTCATCACAATTAAACTACCAGCAGTACTACCCACATAAGGAATATATTGAGTAACATTAGAGGTTAGATTTCCTCTAGTTACTAACTGAAAACCATGAGATAATACAGAGTGAGCAACTTCATGAGCGAGTAAACCAGCTAATTCGGCTTCAGAGTCTGTCTTCATAATTGCCCCTGCATTCACAAATACTTTTCCTCCTGGTAAAGCAAAAGCATTAAGACTGTCATCCATAATGACAAAAAACTCATATTCAAAATCATCTCTTCCTGCTACAGAAGCTATTTTGTTACCTATCTTCTGTACATAATTAAGTACTTCTTCATCTTCCACCATTGGTAATTGTTTCCGCGCCCTTTTAGCAAAGCGATCGCCTAAATTAGACTCTCCTTGTAGTAACATTATGGTGGTATCTATTGCCGAAATAGGGCCAAAAAGATTACCTGTTAAAGCAAAACCCGCAGCCCCAGTAATGGCATTACCAATCGCATTCCAAGTTAATTCTTCTTCAATTTCATCTTGATATTTTTCAAGGTATCGATCTGCTAGTAAAGTAAATTCTTCTGCTTCAGGAATATCGGGATTAAATAAGGCAAATTGGCGAGCAGAGATGGAGGCTTCTAACCATCTTTCGCCTTGAACATCAGTGTCTATTTTGGCTCTTAATAACTGTACCTCATTAGGATATAAACCGATCGCTCTTTCCATCACCCCATAAGCTTTTGCTTCTTTTTCTATCGCCATTAATTCTTCGGTGTAAGCTATATGACCAGGAATAAACTCAGGGTCTTTCTTCACTAAAAGTTCCAAAGGAGTGAAAATTTTACTTTCTAATTGTTGTTTTTTTCCTTGTTGGTAAGTACGCCAATAAACTTTACCCCCTGGACTCAATTCTTCTGGTTTATAAATAGGCTTGCTTTGATTGTTTAAGATATGTTCTCGATCCCAAGGTTCTTTTAATTCTTGATATATTTTGGCAGCAGCTACTTTCTCTCCAGCTAAATAAAGACTGTCTGCTTCTGCAAACTTTTGATAACGAGCAATCTCTTCAGGAGTAGGACATTTTTTTTCTTGACTGGCTACTTCCGAATCAGTTTCTGCGGTTTCTTTGGGAGTACTATCTCGATCGGTGGTTTCTTCAGCTTCTTCTACATCAGGGCTTACCGATTCGGTTGGCGTAACTTCCGTAGATTCATTTTTTTCTATAGAAGTATCGTTACTAATAGCATCTTCGACATTAGCATTAATCTCTTCAGTTTGTGTCGCTTCGGTAACTGTTTCTTCGATAATTTTAGTCTCGACTATTACTGTTGGAACAGTTTCTTCTACTAGAGGACAACCAGGAAATATCTTACTTAATTCATTGTCGTTTTTTGCTGGCTCTGCCGTTGTAGTTTCTGGAACAGAATCTACGTTGTTATTATTTTCAACTTCTTCAGTGTTTACTTTTGTAACTCGTTTTGTTTCTTCTTCTGTTAGGGATAACTCTGCAACCGCTACCCCAGAAAAATAAAACAAACTAAAAAATATACACAGCAAATTAAGATAAAGTTTCATATAATTATTTTTTACTAAGGAATTACAAATCGCTCATCTACTATTCTAATTCTGTAATCTTTAGCATTAAGTAAACTTTATCAATCGATCGGTAAAATTTACTAATAATTTAATTACTGTTAACCAAAGGAAGTAATATCTTTATGACTACTCACTTTATTACCGCAGAAATCGCTCTCCCATCAAACCCTGTTAAACTACAACAAGAAATTAAAACCGAACTGGAAAAAGAAGGTAAACCCTTGCGTTGGGCAATTACCGAAGTGAATCAAGAACAAGAAACTGTCAAAGTAGAGGCAATTGTTACTAAAGAGTAAGTGGTTAGTGGTTAGTTGCTGGTTGCTAGTTGCTGGTTGCTGGTTGTTGGTTGTTGATTACTTGCTACTTCAGACTTCAGACTTCAGACTTCAGACTTCTGACTTCATCCCTCATTCCTTATTCCTTAAATGAAACCATTTACCGCCGTTTTGATTATTCCCACAGGAATTGGTGCAGCTATTGGAGGTTATGCAGGAGATGGAATGCCTGTAGCACGGGCTATGGGGCAAATTTGCGATCGCCTGATTACCCACCCTAACGTCCTTAATGGCGCACAACTATATTGGTCACAAGAAAATATCTACTATGTAGAAGGTTATGGCTTAGATCGATTTGCTGCTAACAAATGGGGTTTGCAACCAGTCAGACAAAACAAAATTGGTTTACTACTAGATCGAGCAATTGAGCCAGAATTAAGATTACGTCATATCCAAGCTGCGGATGCCACTAGAGCTACTTTAGCCTTAGATATTGCCGATTATGTAATAACGGATGAAACTTTGGACGTTAAGCTGCAAACTGCTCCATCTGGAGCTAGTTGGGGAACTATTGGCAACCCTGGGAGTTTATTGCGGGGTGTCGAAAAACTAATCAAACAAGCAGGAGCAGAAGCCATTGCTGTAGTC
>NZ_LR214065.1 GCF_900659865.1 Hyella patelloides LEGE 07179 | reverse complement strand
CATCTCTGCGATAGCTCATAAAACTTTGGAAACATAGCCACAGAAAAATCATCGATCCCATAAGAAACCATTTTTTATGACGATTGAGCATGGTTTCTGTCCGATCGTCAAGAAACTCAGTTTTTTTTCTGGTTTCAGAAAATCGCTCGGATAATGACGGAACGTTTTCTGAAGGTTGTTGGATTTCTGGAAGCGTTTTAAATCCTTTAGTTTTTTTTAAGGCTTGAGCATTTTTAGTAGAGGAAATTAGTAAAATACAACAGGTAATAAGATTTATAGTTAGAGCATTATATTTGGAAAATAAAAACATTTGTTTTTTAGTTAAAACTGTTTTACTTTTAATTACCAATTAAGACAAATAAATGATTTGCATCTAAAATATAGCAATTTTCGCTGTCTGAAATACACCTTGATAGAGCCAGAGACGCGATGCACGGGGAGGAAGGAGCTTTTAATAATTTGTTGATTTGACCTAACATTCTCATTGTTTAGCTTTTGTTGCTCCTCTTTCCACCTCTAGTTATTTTAGCCAGCGAACTTGTTGAATGTTACTCATCCCTGGTTTTTCTAAGTTTGGCTATAAAAAGCGATCGCTGTACCAGTTAAGATTAGACTACAGCCTAAAACCATAGATGTAGTTATTGGCTCACTTAGTACAATTGCACCCCATAGCATCGCAAATAGGGGAATGAGGTAAGCAACCGTTAGAGATTTACTAACACCAATCTGATTAATCAAACGAAAATAAAGAATATAAGCAAAAGCCGTGGAAAATAAAGCCAAAGCTAAGACTACTAAAATGACAACTGCTGAAGGAAATACCTTGGGTAAGAAAAATGGCGTTATCGGTAATAAGAAGACCGCTGCACTAAGTTGACTTCCTGTCGCCACTACCAAAGATGGGACTCCAGCTAAATTTTGTTTAAGATAAGGGGCAGCGATTGCGTACATTAAAGATGCTGAAAGTCCAGCAACTATTGCCAACACAAAAGACTGGGTAATTGGTATATTCGTCCAACCAACGAGTATTGTCACACCAGCAAAACCAAGAATTAGCCCGAAAAATCGGCTCAATGTCAGCTTTTCTTTAAACCAGAAAAAAGCAATAATCGTACCAAAAAGAGGTACTGTAGCATTAAGAATCGCTGTAAATCCCGCAGGTAAAATGAGTGAAGCAAAAGCAAATAAGAGAAAAGGGATAGCTGAGTTGAGACAACCGACTACAAATAAAGGAATAAAATTTCGGCGAATTTCTGCAAGTAGATTTAACCTAATCGATAGTATTAACAAAGCCAAACCTGCCAACAAAACTCGTAATTCAATCAGCCAAACTGGCCCTAAAATTGGTGCAGCAATCCGCATGAAGAGAAAAGAAGCACCCCAAACCGCAGCCAACAATAATAATTCTAGTAAATCAGATATTTTCATAGATAAATAAATGAAATTGGTAAATAACCGAAATTGGTCAACGAGTCCTGATTCAAGCTCAGGAAATGTTAACCTGTGCAGAACGCATTAGGCAAGAGACATCAGCAGCTATAGGACTAGAAACGGGAAAAGTTCGCTTAGGTAGTTTTCCCAGTGCCTCTGCTCATTTTCTTCCCAAATTTTTGCGCCAATTTCAGCAACGCTATCCTGGTATTGAAGTTATCTTATTTGAAGGAAAAGATGTGCTGGCTAAGAAATGGTTTTCAAAAGACAGTCAATAGAAGCAAAGAACAAAAAGACTATGAGACAAGTCGATCTGCGAAGCGATACAGTTGCTCATCCAACTCCTCAAATGTGGGCTGCAATGTCAAATGCAGAAGTGGGAGATGATTTTTATGGAGAAGATCCAACTGTTAATCAACTGCAAGAGCGAGTTGCTTCCCTTCTGGGTAAGGAAAAAGCATTATTCTTACCGAGTGGTACGATGTCAAACTTGGTCGCTATTGCTGCTCACACCCATCCTGGACAGGAGGTTATCTGCGACTATGACTCACATATTTTTAACTCTGAAATTGGAGTATCTCGCTGGCTGGGCATTCAGTTTCATCCACTTCAAGGACATTGTGGATTGATCGATGCGGATCGGATTAAGGCAGCAATCCGTCATTCTGATAATCTGCAAAAACTTCAAACAGGACTAATTATCTTAGAAAATCCTCATAATCGCGGAGGAGGAACAATTTATGCCCTCAATGAACTGCAATCTATTCGTGATGTTGCACAGCACTACAGTATACCAATGCATTTGGATGGAGCTCGTCTGCTGAATGCAGTGATTGCTAGTGGCATTGCAGCAGACAAAATTTCAGATTATTTTGACTCAGTTTATTTTTGCCTCTCTAAAGGATTAGGTTGTCCAATCGGCTCTGTTCTGGCAGGATCTAATGAATTCATTACAAATGCGATCGATCTGCGTTTAGCTTTAGGCGGAGGTATGTGTCAAGTTGGAATGCTGGCTGCTGCTGGAATTTGGGCTCTAGAACATCATATTGAACGCTTGAGTGAAGATCATAGGCGAGCCAGAGAACTTGCTGTTCAACTCTCCAATTTAGCCATTTTTTCCACTAATGTTGAAACAATTCAAACCAACATCGTATTGTTAGATATATTGCCTGATTCTATTAACGCTGTAGATGTGGTATCAAAGCTTCAGAATTACGGCATTAAAGCTAGCATTTTTGGTCATCGACGACTGCGTTTAGTCACTCATTTGGAAATTGATGATGAAGCGGTTGATTATACCGTGTGTGTATTCAAAATCCTGTCTCAGCAATTTGAGCGTTAATCTTTTTAGGGTAACGCTTATCTAAAAAGCCCTTTTAAAATTAGCTCGCTTGCCATTAGCTATAAGCTAGTTAAAGTAAGATTTGCAAATTGAGAGAATGATTTTTTAGATAAATCCTTCAGTAACATTGGTCACAACTTGAGCTTGAATCACTTTTTTAAGGAGATTTAAATACTTGTACTAAATTAGAAATAACCACCAACAATCTAAACTATATTGTTATAGTCTTCATAAAAATATGTTACGAGGCAAAATTTAGTTATTATGTTCGCTCGTAATTCCCCCTGATGAAATTACCGCAGCTGTCCCTAACTACGAAAATAGCTAATTACTTTTTACTACTGGCGTTAATGACTGTAGGTGTAGTTGGCGGGGTAGCTTATTTTCGGGCAAAAGAAGCCTTGGAACAAGCAGCATTCGATCGCCTTAGCGTAGCAGCAACTCTCAAAGAAGCAGAAATTACTCGTTGGTTTGTAGATCAGAAACGAGATTTTTTACTAACGACACAGATGCCGAATGTTCAAGCTAATTTAGCTGTTTTACTTAATTCCAATCTTGCGGAAGAAAAACAACAGGCATATCAAGTGCTTGCTCAACATCTAAATGAAGTTAATCAAATCAAACCTAACCTCAGAGAAATTTTTATTTTAGATCGCAGTAATAAAATTATTTTCTCCACTAATAAACAGCGTGAGGGAGAATACGAAATCTTAGCCAATGTTACCCCTGTAGAAAAAGTTGAGATTGGAGCTAGCTTTGCACCGATCTTTTATGTTTCTCCTGTAACGGGAAAACCCGCCATCACTTTAGCTAAACCGCTAGAAAACCGCCAGGGTATGATTTTAGTCGATCTCGATCTTGAACGCATAGATCGCATTGTTAGAGAAAAAACAGGTTTAGGTAAAAGTGGAGAAACTTATTTAGTGGGTTCTCTCATTAGTAGAAACAGCTTTATTGCAGGAAAATCCCAGTCCAACCAAACTTTTTCTAATGGCATAAATAGTGCAGGTATCAATGCTGCGATGAATGGTATTAGTGGTTATGGGCTTTATCGCAACTATGCAAATTGTTCTGTTTTGGGAGTTTATCGCTGGCTTAATCAACAGGATATTGCCCTGTTGGTGGAAATTAGCCAGGATGAAGCTTTTGCTCCCGCTCGCAAACTAGCTAGTACTATTGTGTTAGTAGGTTTAGTATCAGTGGTGGGGCTACTTATAGGGGTAAATTGGTTAGCAAGACAACTATCTTTCTCCCGTCAACAGTTAGAAAAATCTAGCCGTCAATTACAACTCAAAGCTCAAGAAGCTGAAGCAGCGAACCAAGCCAAAAGTTTATTTTTAGCTAATATGAGTCATGAGTTAAGAACTCCCCTGAATGCCATACTCGGTTTTTCGCAGTTAATGGCAAGAGATGCAACTATCACCTCAGAACAACAGGAATCATTAGGCATTATTAATCGTAGTGGCGAACATCTGCTTAATTTGATTAATGATGTTTTGGAAATGTCCAAAATTGAAGCAGGAAAAATTACTCTCAATGAAGAATCTTTCGATTTGCACCAACTTCTACAAACAATTGAGGAGATGTTTCAAATTAGAGCCGAAGCCAAAGGACTTTGGTTTAAGTTTATTTTGGCTGATAATCTACCAAAATGCGTAGTTAGTGATGCTCGTAAACTGCGTCAGTTATTGATTAATCTTTTGAGTAATGCTGTGAAATTTACGGAAACTGGGGGAGTAACTTTACGAGCATTTGTTTGTCTTTCGGATCGATTATGGGATGATTGCGCCCAGCTTTGTTTGGAAATATCGGATACAGGTAAAGGTATTGCACCAGAAGAGTTAGATAACCTATTCGATCCTTTTGTGCAAACAGCCTGTGGCATTCAAGCTGAAGGAGGAACAGGGTTAGGATTAGCCATTAGCCGTCAGTTTGCTGAATTAATGGGGGGAACAATTAAGGCAACTAGCACTTTAACCCAAGGCTCTATTTTTACTTTTGATATTCAAATCAAGTTAGCAAACTTATCTCAAATAAAAGTATCATCTCCTACCCAGCAAATCAAACAGCTGGCACCAGGACAACCTAACTATCGTATTGCCGTAGTAGACGATCGAGAAACTAATCGCTTGATGTTGGTAAAGTTATTAAAATCTGTTGGTTTTGAACCCCGTACAGCTAATAATGGTAAAAAAGCGATCGCTTTGTGGCAAGAATGGCAGCCCGATCTAATTTGGATGGATATGCGAATGCCTGTCATGGATGGCTATGAGGCTACTAGGTACATCAAAAATCAACCTCATGGAACAAAAACAATTATCATTGCTTTAACTGCTTCCGCGTTTGAAGAACAAAAACAAAAAGCTATCGAAGCAAGTTGTGACGATCTGGTGAGTAAACCATTTCTCGAACAGATTATTTTCGATAAGTTAACGCAACATTTGGGCGTAAAGTTTATTTATAAAACAGAGTCTCAAGATATTGCTCCTAAAGCAGCCACTAAACCTCTAAAATCTCAAAATTTAAGCTCTTTAACTTTAGAATTAGCTACTGATATTCATCAATCAGCGATCGCTGTAGATGCCGAACAAATTGAAACGCTAATTGCTCAAATTCCCGATACCGAGAGACATATTGCTCAGACAATCTCAGAGATGCTAGCTAATTATGATTATGATGGCATTATCGATTTAACTGAACCATAAGCCTGAAGTCAATCCTCGTTCACTAAATTTTCACTGAATTGAGCAATTATTAATCTAACTCATTGGCGAAGCTCTGTTAAAAACTTCCCTAGTTATTCCCTAGTTGATTACATGATATTAATCGATTAGATGTCATAGAAAAGGGCGATCGTATTATGCGGATTCTAGTAGTTGATGATGATGAAATTTTAGTTGAAATACTCAGACGTTCCCTATCAAATCAACGTCATATAGTGGACATAGCAGAAGATGGTCAACTGGGATGGGAATATGTGCAAACTGGAGAATACGATCTGGTTTTACTAGATGTCAATTTACCCAACATTGATGGGGTGAGTTTATGTGAAAAAATTCGTTTGGAGGGTTATACTACGCCTATTTTGTTGATGACAGCCAAAAATGCCAGTCAAGATCGCATTGTAGGATTAGATGCAGGTGCAGATGATTATCTAATTAAACCCTTAGATTTAGATGAACTTAACGCTAGGGTAAGAGCTTTATCTCGACGAGGAGAAGTATTACAGACCACCATTTTAGACGTTAATGGACTAACCTTAAATCCCAGCAGTTGCGAAGTCAGTTACCAGCAACAACTAATTAAACTGACTGCTAAAGAATACAGTCTTTTGGAATTATTTTTACGTAATCCCGCACGAGTATATAGCAGATCGCAAATCTTAGATAAAATTTGGACATTTGACGATCCTCCCCTAGAAGAAAGCGTCAAAGCACATATCAAAGGATTACGAAGAAAGCTGAAAAAAGCAGGAGTAATAGATTGGATCGAAAATGTTTACGGTATTGGCTATCGTCTCAATCCTCAAGTTGTCGAATCTCCAAAGACTGAAGAAAATCCTAATCAGTCTGTTTCCTCTTCTATAGAACAGGAATTTAATCAGAATATGGAGAAAATGTGGCTTAAATATCAAGATAAAATGATAGAACGCATGAAAATACTAAAAGATGCAGCAGCCACAGTCAAAGAAGCGGAATTATCACCAGATTTACATCATAATGCCAAAAAAGCAGCCCATAAATTAGCGGGAGTTTTAGGTATGTTCTCCAGAGATACGGGAACAGAAATTGCTTGCGAGATAGAAACTTTACTCCAAAACAATCAAGTATTGGATTCTCCACAAAAAGAGCAGTTTATTTCTTTAGTAGCAGATTTAGACAGCTTATTAGCACTGGATGAAACCCTAACTAACAATGATGTAACTGAGACACCGAAGCTATTGTTAATTTCTACTGATACTCAATTGAGTCAAGAATTACAACAGCTAGGAAAAAGCCAAGGCATAGGTTGGCATTCAGTAAAAAACACTGCCTTAGCTAAAACATGGTTGCAAAACAATTCACCATACACAGTGGTAATTGATACCGAAACCATTGCCCAGCAATCAGAATATTTATCTCTAATTACCCAATTAAATGCTCGTACTCCTGCTATACCTGTATTGGTTATTTCGGCTACTGATAGTTTAGAAGATCGCGTTGCTGTAGCTCGTGCTGGTGCTAATAGTTTTTTAGTTAAACCCGTTACTCCGACTATAGTTTGGCAAACTAATAATCAACTATTAGAACACAATCAATCGGAGGTTTCCTCCATTTTAATTGTAGATGACGATCTAGTCTTTCTTGCAGCATTGCGATCGCTTTTAGAGCCGTGGGGAATCAGAGTTACTACTTTAGAAGAGCCTTTACGCTTTTGGGAAGTTCTACAAACAACCCGTCCCGATCTCGTAATTCTCGATGTGGAAATGCCCCAAATTAATGGTATTGAACTTTGCCAGGCTCTCCGTAACGATCCCGATTGGCAAGAATTACCGATTTTATTTCTGACTGCGCGTCGGGATGCACAGACAATTCAGCAAATATTTGAAATAGGAGGTGATGACTATATTTCTAAACCTGTAGTGGGTGTAGAATTAATCGCTAGGATTAACAATCGTTTGGAACGTAGTCGTCTCTTACATAACCTAGCAACTAAAAATCATTTAACAGGATTAAAAAATCGGATTCAAAGCAGTCGTGAGATAGAAACTTTATTACAACAAGCAAAAGAGAATCAGCAACCTTTTTGTTTAGCGGTGTTGAAAATAACTCAACTACAGCACATAAATCTTCAATATGGTCATGGAACAGGCGATCGCGTATTAGTAAAATGGGGTAAAGTAATACAAGCTGCTCTCCGCCATAATGAAGTAACTGGCTATTGGGGAAATGGCGATTTTATTATTGGTATTCCCTATCTAGATAAAACTCAAACCCAAGAACGTTTAAAACAAGTTTTGATTATTCTCAGAAAGCAAATATTTACTTCTATAAAAGGAGAGCGTTTTCAAGCTGTTTTTAACTGTGGAATCGCAGAGTTTTCTAAAGATGGTGACACTTTACACTCTTTATATCAAGCTTGCGTTTAAAACTTAGCCTTGAGCTATTGCTGAATAAAGATTGTCAAGTAACTCACGGTTTTTTTGTGAATCATGCACATTGTAAGCTTGAGCAATCGCACCAGCACTTAGTCGCTCATAATGTTCTGGTGTCTTGAGAAACTCCTGAAGAAATTTTAAAGCTTGATCGGCTAAATTATTGTATGTACTGTCAAGAATATCCCAATGTTCTTGACTGCCTCGTTGAAATGATTTTTTCGTCCAATTTTGGTTTTGATTGACTTCTAGCTCTAGTAAATATCCATTTTGATCGGGGCGAACTATTTCTGGTAATGCACATACATTAGTTGTAATAGCAGGGGTTGCCACTGAAAAACCTTCTATGATGCTAAATCCATAAGTATCATGTAGCGTAGGCATGATTTGAAAATGACTCTTTGATAATAGAGTCAAAACTTCTTGATTTTTTATTTGTTTATGAAAAACAACGTTATTTAAATTTATTAACTCTAAATCTTCTTGATATCTAAATGCATTTGGATGATCTGTATATACTTTAGAGCCATACTTCATTTTTGATACTATATGGAAGATAACTGGAAGTCCATTTTTTT
>NZ_LR214064.1 GCF_900659865.1 Hyella patelloides LEGE 07179 | reverse complement strand
AAATCTAGAAACTCTGCAAGGGCAGTTGTCTATGTCCAACATGGTCATAACAGTTTAACTAGGACTTGTCCTGGGTGTTATGAGCCTAACTACCAAGTTAGGTCTAACCTTTTGTAAGCTTCGTTAGGACAAAATGGTGAAATGGCTGATACACCATAACCAAAAGGTAATAGAGGTTAAAATCAATTGTCAATTTGATTTCAAGGAGTATTTGTTATAGACTCAAATACTTTCTCATCACAAAACCTCTCGGAGTATATTTAGGGGACGTCAGACAACGCGAAATGATGATAGGGAACGAGATAACCCCATGCTTCTGTCAATAATCGACAAGTCAGATGTGAAGCGTAAGGAGTATGGGAGTAGGACGCTGTAAGAAGCCAATGTTTAACTCGAACTCACGAGTAATGCCCGACACGGATGGATGTAATGTCCGAAATATGCTGACGTACAGCCTTGAGTCTGATTAGGGTTCTAAGTACTTCTTAACGACTAAAACAGATTATCGACACAACCTGCTAACAGGTAAAAACCTTTTTTCGTATATAAAAAGTGATATTTACAGGTTTATTAGGTTTCTCCTTTCACTCCCCCATCGGTTAGCACCTTGCAAAATGTCATTTTACTGTGGTTTTCAGAAGGAAAATAGAGTACCGAAAAGCCAGGAGTAGCCGTGTGCGGTGAAAGTCGCAAGCACGGTTTTGGATGGGAGTATCAGAGGGCGACCTCTGGTTCGACCCCTAACAACTAACACTAATCACAGTCGGTAGATAGGTAAAATCTTAAACACCGTAAGGTAGAAACAGCAAAATTGTACTGATATGCTGTAGCCAAAAAGGCAATACTGCACAGGATTGTTACTTAATGTCGTAGTAAGTAACTAACACTAATCGCAGTCGGTGTACAGATGCATCCTAAAGATTCATATCAACAGAATATTCGGAACGGGATAACCCCTCAGTAACTCTTACTCAATGGTCGAATAGAGTAAGTAATCAACCAAGATGCAATATCTCTAGAAATAGAGGTTATTGGGGGGCAGGATTGGGTAAGAAGCCAACGCTTATTTGTAATGAATAAGATATGCTGACATACCCACTGTTTTCAGGAAAGTAGTGAGTAAGTAACATTTAATATGTCTAAAACAGATTTACGAGTAAATACTGTGGAATGGAACACAATCAACTGGCGCAAAATCCAGAAAACTGTGTACAAGATGCAAAAACGAATCTACCGAGCTTATATCAGTGGTGATGTTAGGAAAGGAAGAAGGCTACAAAAAACCCTCATCAACTCCTATTACAACAGATTACTCTCTGTCAGAAAGGTCACACAGGATAACCAAGGCAAAAAGACGGCAGGTGTGGATCAGGTCAAATCCTTAACCCCAAAGCAACGTCTTGAACTCGCCAAAAACTTAAAACTAGGTGATAAATCCCAACCGATAAGAAGGGTGTGGATTCCCAAACCTGGGAAAGATGAAAAGCGACCCCTCGGCATTCCTGTAATGCGCGATAGAGCAGTACAGGCAGTAACCAAAGCTGCTCTAGAACCAGAATGGGAGGCAAAATTTGAAGGTAACTCCTTCGGATTCCGACCAGGTAGAAGCGCACACGATGCTATTGAAGCAATCTTCAATCAAATTAGATTTAAATCTAAATTTGTATTAGATGCCGATATAAGTAAGTGTTTTGACCAAATCAACCACCAAAGGCTTTTAGCCAAAATCAACACATTTCCCAAAATAAGGAAACAGATTAGAGCATGGCTAAAGGCTGATATCTGTGACTGGTTTAAACACGAAAGGACTCCAAACCATAAAGGAACGCCCCAGGGAGGCGTTATTTCCCCGCTTTTAAGCAATATAGCCTTACATGGGATGGAAAACAGAATAAAACAAGTCAAAGGCGCATCTCTAATCAGATATGCTGATGATTTTGTAATATTCCACGAAAACCTAGATGTGTTAAAGCAATGTCAAAAGATAATCTGTGAGTGGTTAGCCCAATTTGATTTAGAGCTTAAACCGAGTAAGACCAGGATAGTACATACCTTCAATAAATTGGATGATAATCAACCAGGATTTGATTTTCTGGGGTTTAATATCAGACAATACAAAGTGGGTAAATACCAATCTGGGAAAAACACCAAAGGTGAATTACTTGGGTTTAAGACTATTATTAAGCCCAGTAAGGAAAGTGTCAAAAGACACTATCAAAAACTGTCAGAAACAGTTAAAAGGCTTAATGCAGCACCACAATCAAAACTCATTAAAGAGTTAAATCCCATAATTAGGGGTTGGTGCAACTACTTTAAATCAGTATGTAGCAAAGAAATTTTTTCTGAGTTATACAGATTAACTCATATAAGAATACGCAGATGGGCTGACAGAAGACACCCAAATAAAAACAAATATTGGGTGACTAAAAAGTACTGGACAACTATAGGAAATGATAACTGGGTATTTGGATGCAAATACCAAGACAATACTTTTGAACTAATAAAACATTCAAAAATAGCCATTGCAAGACACACCAAAGTCAAAGGTGAATTCTCACCCTACGACGGTAACACAATGTATTGGGCAAAAAGGATGAAAAAACATCCTGAACTAAAAGACTCAATCGCCAAAATGCTACATAAGCAAGATGGCAAGTGTAACTGGTGTAAACTTCCCTTCCAAGAAGGAGACGTATTAGAAGACGACCACATTACTGCCAGAAAAGCTGGTGGTAATAATTCACTAAAGAATCGTCAACTTCTCCACAAACATTGTCATGATGAAAAAACCAGAGATGACTTAAAGGCAATCAAAGCCTACAAGCAAGAGAAAGAATGGCAACTCCTCACCAAATGGTTTGATAACCAAAAATGGGAATGGGTAGATGACATTCCGACCCTAATCACTGGTCATGGTACTCATAAAGAGCCTGAAAAGAGAGGAGCGCAGTGAGGTGAAAGTCTCATGCTGCGTTCTGAAGACGAGTCGCTTTGGTGACGAGGTGACTTAGTTTAACAAACTAGATCGTAAGTATGGAAAGTAAACTTTTTTCGGTGACGCTAAAGAGTTTAGTGGTTAGGGACTTTTGCTGTGTCTTGATCGCACAGTAGTTAGTTGTGCAAATCATAACCATTAGATTACCAGATATCTCACATGGGCTTTGGTAAATCGGGGTATTAAAGAACATATATTGGCTTTTTCTCGCTCGGTTAAAAAGTTTTAAAAAATAGCAATTAACAACCAGCAATCAGCAACCAACCGTATCATTAATTCATTTTAAAAAAACATTAGTTAATTAATAAATATGTCAGTAGAAGCTTGGACTACAATGTTCGTAATTATCTCGTTTATGCTTTATCTCTACATTGGGTGGAGATCGCGAGTTAAAGATAGTAAAGGTTTTTTTGTCGCCGATCAAGGAGTTCCTGCAATTGCTAATGGAGCAGCTACCGCAGCAGATTGGATGTCAGCAGCCTCTTTTATTTCGATGGCGGGGTTAATCTCCTTCTTGGGTTTTGATGGCTCAATGTACCTGATGGGATGGACTGGAGGCTTCGTACTCTTAGCATTGTTACTTGCTCCTTATTTACGTAAATTCGGGAAATATACAGTTCCTGACTTTGTAGGAGATCGCTATTATTCAGTTTGGGCGCGATTAGTTGCTGTAGTAGCTGCTATCTTCGTTTCTCTTACTTATGTAGCTGGTCAAATGCGAGGCGTGGGTATTGTTTTTAGTCGCTTTCTCCAGGTAGATATCAGCACAGGGGTAATTATCGGGATGGTGATTGTGGCATTTTTCGCCGTCTTAGGAGGAATGAAAGGTATTACTTGGACACAGGTAGCGCAGTATGGCGTTTTAATCGTTGCTTATTTAATTCCAGCGATCGCAATTTCTTTGATTTTAACTGGTAATCCCATACCCCAAGTAGCTTTTAGCTTTAGCGATATTGTGGAAAAGCTTAATGGAGTGCAAAAAGCTAACTTTAACTTCTTTATAACTTCTATCATCATTAAAAAAAAAGAATATAAATGTAAATAAAAATATTAAAGTTATAGCTGTTCTTACTTTAATTCGTTTCAATCTAATTTTTTGTTGCATATAATTATTTACCAGTGCAGCAGTGGGTTCATCGGCTAAAACAATTTTCGGATGTCTGATTAAAGCACTAGCGATCGCCTGAACCCAGGTAATGCTTTTTAAATACTGGTTATAAATCTAAATTAGTACGACAACCTCACTACTCGAAGGTCTGCTGCATCCCTAATAATCTCTACATTCTGCTGATTTTTTCTTCATTTGATTATTCTCAACTGCCATTTCTTCTTACTTCATCTGTGGGACTGCTGAATGTGAGTTCTACTATAGCTTTTTTGGCGTTGCTATAAAAAAGAATTAATGCCCAAACAAATCATAATAGCGATCGCAATAGCATAAAAGGTAATACTAAAAAAAGATGAAATCATTAGCTTAACTGGTTTCATACCCGTTGCTGGAATAACAATCGCAATTAACCAAGAACCAAAAATCGGTGTCACGACTCGCGCGTTCCTTGGGCGAGGTTTCCTCGCCAGGGTCGCTCGTCAATATCAAGATAAACCAGGCTCCATAACGATTCATCGAACTTTGGATTCTCTTTGAGGATCGTCTTTTGAGTTTCTCTATCTGGAGCTTAAACCAAGCAATTCTACCAATTTCTTGATAGAAAAAAAGTAGCAATGGAATCGGCGTAAAATTACCCAACACTGACCAAAAAACTGCGGAAACATAGTCGAGTCCCAGAGCGATCGCGCTAGGCACAGCTACATAAATCTCAAGGTAAGGAAAAAAGCCTAAAAACCAAGCGGTTGCAGCTTTGCTCGTATATTCTATAATTCCCATATTTTCTGCTTTTAGCTAGCGACACTCTTGAGAGACTGTTTGTCAAGAAAATCTTGAGTCTAATGATGTGTTCTGGTCGAATTCAGATTCGGTTCAGCAGCAACAGAGTCAGGCTTCGGAACTAGTCGCCCGTCTTCCATATAAATAATGCGATTGGCAATATCGAGAATACGGTTATCGTGAGTTACCAGCAAAATAGTACAACCTTGTTCTTGAGCTAGTCGTTGCATAATTTCTACCGCATCTCGACCAGATTTACTATCCAGTGCAGCAGTAGGTTCATCAGCTAATATAATTTTAGGATGACTGATTAAAGCACGAGCGATCGCAACTCTTTGTTTTTGTCCTCCTGATAGACTTTCTGGGTAGTAATCGGCACGATTTCCCAAACCAACTGATTCCAGGATAGAAATAGCTTTAGCATCCATGTCCTGTTCTAAATACTCGTCGTGAAGTTCTAAGGACATACGCACATTTTCTTTAGCCGTTAGAAATGCTAGTAAATTATGGGCTTGAAAGATATAACCGATTTGCTGACGCAGTTGGGTTAATTGTTGTTTATTCGCGCCTAAAATCTCTTGTCCGAGAATTTGGAGACTACCTGATTGAGCCGAACGCAATCCCCCCATCAAAGTAAGTAATGTGGTTTTTCCAGAACCAGAAGGACCAGTTAAAATAACAATTTCGCCAGAGTAAAGCTTTAAGTTAATATCAGACAAAACTTGTTTGCGGAGATCGCCCTGACCAAAATAATGATCGAGGTTGTGGATAGATATTACTGGATTTGTTGATAATTGATTGTTCATGATTAATAAATTTACTTACTTAATTGAAGCTTTATTTTAATTTGGACTAAGTAGATATTTAATTACTCAAGCATTTTGAAATTTGTTTTATTGAGAAATTCAACTAAATTAATTTTCAAAAAATCTTGACTTAAAAACTGAGCATAGCTACTGTTGAGAAAAATAGGGTAATTATTCCTTTTAGCTATATAAGTTTGCATAAATGCTAAACTCATTGCTTTAAGATATTCACGGGATAATTTAAGATAAAAGGTATTATTTTTCGGCTCATTGGCGATTAGATCGAAAGTTTTTGAATTGTTGTAGACATGATGTCCTTTCTCAATTAATAATAAATATTTATGGGGACTTTCAAGCCAAGTAAAAGGTTTAATTTGTTCTAATAATGCAGGAGCTATTATATCTGAACTACCAGCTACAAAAGTAATAGGAAGGGTTATTTTACTTAAACCTTGTTGTCCAAAAATACTGCTATTGATTGGGTTTAAAGTAAAAATAGCTTGAATTCTGGAATCAGATAATTGATAATTTTTAGTAGTAGATAATTCCGCAGCGAGACACTGAAGCAGTAAAGAAAAATTAAATGAATCATAATCGATCGCATCAGATTGACAATATGTTTGTAGATGCTCAATATTAAGTTTTGCTCCTGCTAATGCCAGTGCAGTATACCCCCCAAAAGAATGACCGATTATTCCCACTTGTTCGAGATTTAAATGACTATTTGTAGCAGGATTTGTTAGTTGCTGTTGTTGCAATTCATCTAATAAATAAGATATGTCACGAGGACGATCGATAAATTCTTGCGCTTCGACTATTTCGCGATTTATTCCCCTAAAAAAGTCTTCTATTCTTTGGCGATCGCTACCTGGATGGTTAACAACTGCAACTGCAAAGCCATAACTAGCCAGATGTTGCGCTAAATAATCATAGTTGTTACTATCTGCCCCTAGTCCTGGGGAAATAACAATTACAGGAATATATGTATTTACTTTCGGGCGATATAGATCGGCGGTAAAAGAGCGATTGCGTTTTCGATCGTGAAAATTTAAAGTTTCTTGTTCCCAAGTAAAAGCTCCAGATTTTCTAATATTTGGTTGTTGTGTAAAATCAATTTTAGGTTCGCTTGTTGTTTCTAGATTTGATTGATGTTGAACTGCTGCGATCGTTTCATTGGTTTGTTCGATTAATTCAACAAAAGTGGATGCAAGTTTAAGACTTGTTTTGCCATTGATGTGGATTGTTTCTGTAGGAAAGTTTCGTAAGATATTTAGCACATTTAATCCTTCTGATTCACCAGTAGCCAAAATTAAAGCCGAACGCAAGCCATAAAAACCATTTTGTGTAGGACTAATTTGAATTATTTCTCCCAGATAATTCAGAATTGTTTTGCCAAAAAAAGAGTTGAAGAAACGATAAACTGTAACGCGATCGATATCTACTTTGTAAGTCAATATTTGTTGTAACTCAGCTAGTTCTTGAGGACTTGCCGATTGAATATATGTATCTAAATGGCGATCGATTTTTCCTGTCTTAGCGTAGGTTTCTAAAGAATCAACTGGTATCGAAAACTCCAACAAACCATACCTAAAAGAGACTTTTTCTGCTGCCATCGTCAGAGGAGATCGCCAGAAAAATAATAGACTACTAAAGATGAGTATTAGTAGATAAGAATTACGAATTATATTCATAGTGACAAAATAATTAAAAAACATCAGCAGGATCGGCGGAACGTAGTTTTCTCATAGAGATTGCTCCTGAAATTCCACACATCAAGATTGTTAGAAATAGCACTATGACGGCGCGACTGGTTTTCATGGCAGTTGCCATTAAGGTGGCAGCGTAAGTAACCTGATAAAGCCCTATTGAAACAAAGAAACCAGGAAGAAAACCTAATGCAGCTAAGATTAAAGCTTCCTGCATCAACATAATTAATAGATAGCGATCGCTGTAACCCATTGCCTTGAGGGTGGCGTATTCTGACAAATGTTCGGATACATTGGAATAGAGAATCTGATAAACAATAATGATGCCGACAAAAAAGCCAACAAAGACTCCTAAATTAAAGATGAAACCTATTCCTTGACTTGCCCAGTGATCGACCTCCAGTCGCACAAATTCTGGTACTGTCAAGACTTTCACATCATTAGGTAATCCTGCTCTTAGTTGTGCTTGAATAGTCTCTAAATCCGCATCTGAGGTGATTTTAATTAATCCAATATCTACCTGAGTAGGATTGCGATCGCGCACTAGATTGAAGAAAGTAGAATCACTAGCGATCAAATTGCCATCTGCACCAAAAGACGCTCCCATCTGAAATAGCCCAACGGTTTGCACTAAGCGATCGCTCACTTGAGCTTCTAAAGTTCCTTGATTTGAGAATAATTGGGATATTGCTCCATATTCGGGACGAGAAGCGCGATCGAATAGCACCCGATTCAACATTGACAGTTGCTCTAGATTTCCCTCTGCTTCAGATAAATCAAAGGCAGGATTAGCTGGATCGAACCCCAGAACCAGAATTTTTTTCTCTACATGAGTAGTGGGGTTACGCCAAGGGGCAAAATCAACATAGATAGGATTTGCTGATTCCACACCATCATATGCCAGGGTTTGGTGCAACCGCGCTCTAGGAAAGCTACTCATGTCAACTATACTCGTAACCTGACGATTAACTGGACTTTCGGAAAGAAACAAGAAAAAATAGCTATAAGCCTGGTATAGTGATACTTGTACTTGATTAAACTTCTGCCAATCCAGAATGAAAGAAACAACCCTATCAGCGATGCCACCATGCTTTGA
>NZ_LR214063.1 GCF_900659865.1 Hyella patelloides LEGE 07179 | reverse complement strand
GAGAAAGCCAAGGCTGATTATGAAGCAAGACTTGAACCTGTCACTAAATTAATAGAAACCTTATTTTCTGCTGATGAAGAATTATCAGAAGTAAATAAGTTAGTACCCTCAGCAACTTGGTATCGTTCCCTTTGCTATAAAACACAACAGTCTTGGAGTCGTTCTAGAAGAGTTGTAACCAAAGTTTGTCATGGCTCTCATGGCTCACAAATGCGCCACATTGTTACATCTTTACCAGCATCATTGATACCACCATCTAAACTTTATACTGATAAATATTGCCCTAGAGGGGAGATGGAAAATCGCATCAAAGAACAACAATTAGATTTATTTTCTGACCGAACTTCAACGCAAACATTTGACAGTAATCAACTCAGACTTTGGCTATCTTCAATGGCTTATGTCCTGCTACAAGCTTTCCGTCAAAATTGTTTTAAAAGAACCTCTTTTGCTAAAGCTACAGTCGGGACAATTCGTCTTTCTTTCCTTAAATTAGGAGCGAAAATAACCATTAGTTGTAGAAGAATTTTAATTGCTATTGCTACTGCTTGTCCCTATCCAGATATCTTAGTCATTGCTCACTCAAGAATTCAAGCGATTCCTGATTCTGGATGATTTTAATTTTTGAGCAAAATAATTAAAATAGTTGCTTAAATGGCTATTACTTAATTGCCGTTTATTTTGTCATGGAAAATTTTTCGATTGGAATTATTTTAAAGTTATTGTTGGGGAATTTTTGCAGAATTTAGTGCTTTAGTCCTGCCCCAATATCGAAAATTTTTCTTATCAGGAAAAATTGATGATTTTTCAGTTTAAAATTAGGCTTCAACTTAATTTGTGAGAAATGCGGGATTATGATGGGGTTTTTGGGAATTATAATCTCGTACCATTTTTTATCATTTATCATTTAACAGTTATCATTTATCATTCCCTAATTCCCAATTCATCATTCATTATTCTTAATTCATACTTAAAAACATGGCTGAATATCAAAAAATCGAATACCGCATTGGCAAAGATGGCAAAATTACCGAAACAGTTATTAATGCTTCGGGAGAAAGTTGTACTGAAACTACCGCACCTTTAGAAGATGCTTTGGGTAAAGTAGAATCTCAGGAATTATTACCCGAATACTATCAAGGAGAAGAAAATCTAATTAATTCTGAAACGCAGTATTTAAAGGATGAATTATGAGAGATAAAGGATGAATGATGAATGATGATTTATCGGACAAACCAATAAATCTATCTGCGTTTATCTGCGTTCATCTGCGGACGAATTATTTCTTTCAAATCAAGATGTAAACCGTTATCAATAAATTTTAGATATAAATGAATGATTTGTTATTAGCTTTATTGCTATTTTTGTTATTTTTAATTATTTTAGTTAAAATTTTTGGTCATTCTTCCAAAGACGATATCATCAAAGCAAAAGATAAAGAAATAGCTGAATTGCAACAACAATGTGCTAGATTGAGAGTAGATTTGGAAGAGCGATCGCATCAAGCTACTAAAGATTTAAAACAAGATTTTTTTACTAAGCTGCAAACTCTCTTAGCTAATTATCCTACGGCGACTAAAATGGCTCAACATAAGCCAGATTTACCAGCTAAAAACTTAGTGGCGTTATTTACTCCTTTGGGGAATTTACTATCAGATTGGGGTTACGAAACTATTGGCGAACCTTGGGAAGAAGTAACCTATAATCCTCAACTTCACCAAGCAGATTCCGATGATATTACAGAAGGAGATACTGTTTATATTCGCTTTATCGGTTATCGCTATGAAGATAATATTGTATGTCCTGCAAAGGTGAGTCGAACTTTACCAATTAGGAAGGAGGAATGAAGAATTATGAATTAGGAATTATGAATGATGAATTAAGATAACAAAAATAATTTAAATAGTGTGGGTATCGCCCACATATTTATAGGTATAAATTGTAAACAGATGACATCTAATGCAAATAATAACGAAAAACAACCAAAAGAGTACGATTTAGTTTTAGGGAATCAACAGCAACCGCAATCAGGAGACTTAGTACTAGGTGGTATTGCAGGAGTCAAAAAAAGACTTAGAAGTCAGTCTCTTAATGAAAAAATTGCTGTGATCGAGCAACTAGAAAAATATGGAGTAGAAGGATTCGATATATTAATCGATATTGGCAAAAAAGAAGACGATATTCAAATTAAAAAGCTTGTATTTAAGGAAATAATTAAATATGGAGATCGGGGAGTAAATTTTGTTATAGAACATTTATTTCATTCTTCTCTTTGGATACAAAAAGCAGCAATTGAAATACTGATTGATTGTCCCCAAGAAAAAGCAAAATTGGCATTACGCGGTAACACTAATAGTGTCAGTCTTTATATCAAAAGAGGAACAGAGCGACTGAACAAAAAAGATTATCAAGGTGCGATCGATGATTTTTCTGAAGTATTAGATTATATTTTTGAATATACAGATTTATATAACAGGCGAGCATTTTGCTATCAACAATTACAACAATATCAATTAGCAATTAACGATCTTTCTCGAATAATTACTATAGCTTCAAATTCAAATTCTCTTCACGGAGTTTATTATAACCGAGGTAATTGTTATTTATCTTTAAAAGAATATAAAAAGGCGATCGCAGACTAGACAAAAGCAATTGAAATTAAATCTGATTTTTCACTAGCTTATTTTGTTAGAGGTATGCTTTATAAGGAGTTGGGATACATTAAAAAAGCTCAAGAAGATTTGATTTTATGGAAACAATTTAATCATAAAAAATGAATAATTTAGACAAGCAACCTAAAGAATACGATCTTGTACTTGGTGGTAATAATCCTCCTCCCACTGATGGTTTAGTTTTGGGTGGTATTGATGGTTTAAAATTACAATTTAGTAATGCTAATTCTGAAGAGAAGAAAATAGCTATTTTACAAAAAGCTTCTTCCTATGAGGAAGCAGGAGAAGCTTGGTTATTCGATCTTATTGCTACAGAAAAGAATAAAATTCAATGGCTTGCTGCTATTTTACTTTCTAATACTAAGAATGAGGTTTATAAGGAATTATTACTAGAATATTTTGCTGAGTTTATTCCTAATAATGTAGAACTGTGGAATGAATACAAACAAGCATTACCAGATTATAAAATTAATTTATCGGAAATAAATCTTAGTGGTGCAAAACTCTATGGAATAGATTTAAGTGGAGTCAATTTAAACGAGGCTGATTTAAGTAGTAGCGATCTTAATAAAGTTGATTTTAGTAAAGCATCTTTAATCAAAGCCAATTTTAAAACATCGATGATCTGTGACTCTTGTTTATTTCAAACTGACTTAAGTGAAGCTATCTTAGAAAAAACATTGATTGTTTGTCTTACTTTAGAGAAAACAATTTTAGAAAAAGCCAATTTAACTAGCTGTGAATTCCTTAGCTCAGAAATTAATAATATTTCCTTGAGCAATACTAATTTTCAATATGCTGATTTTAATGAATGTATCAGTATCAAAAATACTATTTTTGGCAATAATAATAATTTAAAAGACACATCATTTTTAAGTTTGGATTTTGAAAATGTAACATTTAGTCATGTAAATCTTCAAGGAGTATCTTTTGTCGAGTCATCATTTAAAAATACACTTTTTGATAATTGCGATCTAACTAATACTGAATTTTATACTTATGAAAATGGAATAGTAAATCTAATTTTTAGAGAATCTAATTTAGAAAATGTAGATTTTAAATTATCTAATCTCCAAGGAGTAAAATTCGATCGCGTTAATTTAAAAGGTGCGGATTTTAGATGGTCTGACCTTACAGGAGTAGATTTTACAGGTTTGGATATTAGGGGTGCAAATTTTACTCGTTGTACTTTTGGAAATAATAATCTCGATAAAGCTAATACAGAAGGAGCAAAGTTTAGTAGTGTAGATAGTCCGAGATTTCCTCCTAATTTGGATACTTCTAATTTAGAAGGTGCGTTATTTGACGACGAACATTATTATGAGCCAGGTTACGAATAGGGAATGATGAATTATGAATTATGAATGATGAATCAAGGCAACCAAAAGAGTATAATCTAGTACTTGGTGGGAATAATCCCCCTCTTACTGATGGTTTAGTATTGGGTGGTATTGAAGGAGTTAAAAGATGTTTAGTAAGTGACGATATTAAAGTTAGAATCGCTGCGCTATCTGATGCGATTAAATATGGAGATGAAGGTTTAGATTTAGTTATTGAAGCTTTACAAGATAAATCGGATAAAGTAGGAATAGCTGCTTATAAATTATTACGAGATAGAAAAGAGAATAAAATTAAACAAGCTATCATAAATTTTAATCCCTATCGTTTTTTGAATGTATTTACGACATCAACATACCAAGTAACGATCCAGGGTTTATTATTTTTAGTCAAACCAAATTATTGTATTGTACTTCACATTATTCTTTCTTTTCTGGAGAAAGTATTATTAGATATATAGAATGGAATTTAAAACAATCCAAAAAAACACATTTACCAGAGCTAGAAATATTATCTGACAAATACTTTATTTCAAATGTTCATAGTCCTATCACTTCGTTGTATATTCATCCTGAAACTAATACTCTAATTGCTGCTGGTACTCTTAAAGATAATCTTTGTTGCAATCATATTGAAGTAATTGACTTAGCAACTGGAATTAGCCGACAAGAACTCGATAGACTGAATAATGATTCTAAAATTAGTGCTGTCACCGAACAACAAATTATTAATATCTTTCTCGGACATCACAATAAAAAAGCAGCGAGAGTTAATGTTGCTATTAGTCAAGATCGAAAAATATTAGCTACTAGCAGTCAACGTTCTCAAAAATGCAATCAAAAAAACAACTCAGTGATACTTTGGGATTTACAAAGTGGAAAGCAAATACACACATTAAAAGGTCATATAAATAAGGTGACTTCTTTGGCAATTAGTAATTATAATAGTATTTTAGCTACAGCTAGTGAAGACGGAACAATTAAAGAATGGGATATCAAAACTGGAGATAATCTTTCTTCTGAGAAAAATAATTATAATATTGTAGCTAACAGTAATCTATCTTACAATAATGGTTTAATACAATTAAAATCCAGCAGCCCTTCAGATTTATTTAGTATTGATTCAGAGGCAAATATTTTAGCTGTTGCCAAAGATGGAAGTATCTTAGCTTTTTCCAAACATGACAGATATACAGAACAGATAAAGATAAATGAGATCGAGATTTTTAATATAAAAACGTACCAAAATCTAACAACTTTATACCACGATGGAGTATCGGGAATTGCAATCAGTCCAGACGGTAATACTATTGCTACTATGGGAGTTGATTTAAAAACAAGCGATCGAGGAAGTTTTATTAATTATGTCAATATCAAACTCTGGCAAGTAAAATTATAGTTTTTTTTTAATACAAATACAATTTACTATTTTTGGGAACAATAAGATTAAAGTTTGAGAATTAAATTCATCCTTAATCATTCCTAATTCATCCTCCCCCAAATGACTATTATCGCGATTGACTTTGGTACGAGTAACACTGTAGTTAGTCTTATAGAAGCAGATACCAAAGCAGCAACAACTATCAGACTACCCGAAATATCCCGTTTATTTACTTATAGTATTAATACTGAAGAAACTAAAAGCATTGCTGTAACTCCCACTCTGGTATTTATTAAAGAAGCTGAACAATTAATATTAGGAGAAAAGGTTAGAGGACAGCGTTTGGGATTGGGGAAACCAGAGCGTTTATTCAAAGCCTTCAAGCGAGATTTAGCAGCAGATTTTCAAGCACCACCGAGACAGTTAGATAACCAGAGTTATACGAGTAAGTTAGTTTCAGAATTATTTATTAAAGAAATTTGGCAGCAAATCAAACAGCAAAATATCGAACCTAGTAAAGTTATTTTCACTGTTCCTATTGGTGCATTCGAGAGATATTTAGATTGGTTTCGAGATTTAGGATACAGTTTAGAAACGGAAGTACAGTTAATAGATGAATCTACTGCTGCTGCTTTGAGTTATGCCATACAAAAGTCTGGTTCTTTAGTGCTTACTTTAGATTTTGGTGGTGGTACGCTAGATTTAAGTTTAGTCCGCACTATCTTAAATCCTTCAGAAACCGATAAACCTTTAAAAGCCGAAGTAATTGCTAAATCCGATGCTTATGTAGGAGGAGAAGATATCGATATTTGGATTGTGGAAGACTATTTACGCTCTATTAATACATCACGAGAATCAGTAGGTAAAATTGGCTGGCAAAATTTGTTAGAAATAGCCGAAAAATTAAAAATACGCCTTTCTAAAGAAGCATCAGCTAAAGAAAGTTGGTTCGATGATGAAAATTTTATGTCCTATGACCTAGAATTAGACCGAGATAAGTTAGAAGAAATATTAGAACAACAGCAACTACTAGAACAGTTACGCAATGCTTTAGATGAAATAGTTGCCATAGCATTAGGAAAAGGCATTAGTAAAAGCGATATAGAACAAGTATTATTAGTAGGGGGTAGCTCTTTAATTCCCACAGTACAACAATTAGTTATTTCCTATTTTGGGAAAAAGAAAGTCAAGTTAGATAAACCCTTTGAAGCTGTTTGTCATGGTGCGCTAGCTTTAAGTCAAATTACGGAAATAGACGATTATTTGCGCCACAGTTACGCCATTCGTTTATGGGAACCTCAAACTAAGAGTTATACTTATGTTAGTATCTTCGATGCTGGTATTGAGTATCCCTGCGCTACAGACAAACCTTTAACCCTTCAAGTAGCGACAGAAGGACAAACGGAAATTCGTCTCGACATCGGGGAAGTGGCGCAGATATCCCAAGCTGAAGTTAGCTTTGATAATAAGGGAAGAATGACCAGTGGCGAGTTACGCCAACAAAATCAGTATAGCTCTTTAGATAGTAATCGCACTTCTGTCTGTTTGGCACACCTCGATCCTCCTGGTGAAGTGGGAATAGATCGTATTGTGGTTGATTTTGCTGTAGATAATAATCGGGTGTTGTTAGCGACTGTAAAGGATTTATTGACGGGAAGGGTATTAGTTGAAAGGGGAGTTATTGCTAATTTGAAATGAGAAATTGGGAATGAGGAATTGGGAATGAGGAATTGGGAATGATGAATGAGGAAAAATTAGTAAAGCGATCGCAACATATTATATAGTTTATCTTTTCTCGATCTGTCTTACTATCACCTACGTTATTTCAATTGCTTGTAATTCTGAACAATAAAACTGAGTCGCATTCGACACTCTTTTCCGTTATGTATAAAATATCATGTCAAGTGTCAATAATCAAGTAATTTTTGAATAATGAGGGATGAATTATGAATGAGGAAAAAAAACCTCAAGAATACGATTTAGTTTTAGGAGGAAATAATCCGCCTCCTGTAGATGGTTTAGTATTGGGTGGAATAGAAGGAGTAAAGCGAAGATTAGAGAGTAGTAATCTAGAAATTATTAAAGCAACGTTAACTGATGCTATTCAATATCAAGATGAAGGATTAAATTTAGTAATTACAGCTTTATCTAATAGTCAGCAAGAGATTAGAAAACACGCTGTTAATATTTTACGGGAAAATAAAACAGCAAAAGCAGAACGAGCATTATTAGACTACGATCCGTATTCTCTTTTTGTTCGATTTAGCGATTGGAATCTCAAAGATTTTAATTTAGACTCTTATTTAGACGTTCCTGTTAATACTGCTTATAGAGTCGATTTAAAACAATTTAATGATATTATTTCAGAACTAAAAAAATTAGAGCCTCAAGGAAGTAAAATCGAGGCTTTATATTGTCCAATGTGGTCAGATTGGTATAATTACAATCAGGGCAAATCAATATCATATAAAGAATGTATCGATCTTTTACTTGATGCACATCAACAATTGCCAAATCTCAAAGCTTTATTTTTTGCAGATGAAAGTGACGATCGAGGAGAAGAAAGATGGGAATATAAAAGATATAAAATTTGGATGAATGAAGTTAGACACCTTTTAGAAGCTTACCCGAAACTAGAGCTTTTACAACTTCAATGTCATGGTGGATTATATTTTAGTCATGTACAACACAATTGCTTAAAAAATTTAATTGTTGAAGCTAGAAGCTTAGGGGATTATGCCTTAAAAAATATTATGTTTCTTGATTTGCCACAATTAGAATATTTAGAATTATGGCTAGGGGAAGATCGTGATTATAGAATGAAACAATATAGTGGAAGAAGAAATGATATTGAGTTCTTAAATGATTTATTAATGCCACTCTTATTTGAAGATCATTTTCCAAATTTAAAGTATTTAGGTTTATGTAGTTGTGAGTGGGCTGACGATCTGGTTGATTTTTTAAAAGATTCTCCAATAACGGGACTTAAACAAAAACTAAGCCCAAATGAACCCTAAACTAGCTTTGTAAGCAGTAAAAACGTCTAAATTATGATTGAGCCACTGGACAAAACGATAAGACATAGCTGTACGAAATGCCGACC